>NZ_JAAMTH010000001.1:0-90000 GCF_018283455.1 Planococcus sp. MSAK28401
TTGGAACACTTAGACGAAATATGGTCGAGTGTCTTAGCCCAAGTCGAGAAAAGAATCTCCAAACCCAGTTTTGAAACTTGGCTCAAATCAACGAAGCTCTTGTCTTATAAAGAAGATACTGTGACTATTTCAGCTCCCAATTCATTTGCGCGCGACTGGCTCGAAAACCATTACGTGCATTTGATTACCGGCATTTTGACAGATCTTACAGGAGACGAGGCGCTCATTAAATTTGTAGTGCCGAAAGATCAAGATATGGATGATTTTCAGCTTCCCGCTCCCCGTGTAAAACCCGGGCAGGCAGAGCAACAAGAGTTTTTGCCGGGCATGCTAAACCCGAAATACACCTTTGACACATTCGTCATCGGTTCCGGCAACCGCTTTGCGCACGCCGCATCGCTGGCTGTAGCTGAAGCGCCGGCAAAAGCTTATAATCCGCTTTTCATTTATGGAGGCGTAGGACTTGGCAAGACCCACCTTATGCATGCAATCGGACATTATGTAATCGAACACAACCCGGACGCCAAAGTCGTTTATTTGTCGTCCGAAAAATTCACCAACGAGTTCATCAACTCGATCCGTGACAACCAGACCGTCGATTTCCGCAATAAATACCGCAATGTCGATATCCTGCTCATTGACGATATTCAATTTTTAGCCGGAAAAGAACAAACTCAGGAAGAGTTCTTCCATACATTCAACACGCTGCACGAAGAATCCAAGCAGATCATCATTTCCAGCGACCGGCCGCCAAAAGAAATCCCGACGCTCGAAGATCGCTTGAGATCACGCTTTGAATGGGGTTTGATCACGGATATCACGCCGCCGGACTTGGAAACGCGCATCGCCATTTTGCGCAAAAAAGCCAAAGCGGACGGCCTGGACATCCCGAATGACGTGATGACCTACATCGCAAATTCGATCGATTCCAACATCCGCGAACTTGAAGGCGCATTGATCCGCGTCGTCGCTTATTCCTCCCTCATCAACCGGGACATGAGCGCAGAGCTGGCTGCTGAAGCATTAAAAGACATCATGCCGAACTCCAAGCCGAAAGTGATCACCATTTTGGATATCCAAAACGCAGTCGGCGAACAGTTCAATGTGAAATTAGACGATTTCAAAACAAAGCGCCGCACGAAGGATATTGCCTATCCTCGGCAGATCGCGATGTATTTGGCACGCGAAATGACCGATTTTTCATTGCCGAAAATCGGCGAGGAATTCGGTGGCCGCGATCATACGACGGTCATCCATGCACATGAAAAAATCAACACGCTGCTGAAAGAAAATCAGCAGCTCCAGCAAGACGTTAAAGAAATTCGATCCGCACTCGGCAAATAAGACTGTGGATAACCCCTGTTTTTCTTAAGCAGTTTATGCACAGTTTGTCTACATGTGGATAAGCTGCTTTTATTGCTCATTTCAGGCTTATCCACATATTCACAGCCCCTACTACTATTACTGTTTTTAAGTACTAATAACTAAAATATATATATAAGCGAGGTTCGAGAATGAAATTCGAGATAAAACGTGAGCGATTAGTCGATGGTTTAAACGATGTAATGAAAGCAGTCAGTTCAAAAACAACGATTCCGATTTTGACTGGAATCAAAATGGATGTATCTACAGAAGGAATGCGCTTAACAGGAAGTGACTCCGATATTACGATCCAAACTTTCATCCCAGCAGAAGAGGATGGACAACAGCTGATCGATGTCACTGAAGGAGGAAGCATCGTCCTTCAGGCAAAAGTATTCGGAGAGATCGTCCGTAAATTGCCGACCAACGAAGTCGAAATCGAAATCACAGGCAATTTCCAGACGCATATCCGTTCAGGGAAATCCGAATTCCATCTGATTGGACTCGAAGCAATGGATTATCCACAATTGCCCGATATCCAAGACGACCGCATCTTCACGATTCCAGCGGATCTGTTGAAAACAATCAATAGAGAAACTGTATTTGCTGTATCCAGTTCAGAAACACGGCCGGTATTGACTGGTGTGCACTGGGAAGTCAAAGACGGGGAGCTAGTTTGCGTCGCAACCGACAGCCACCGCCTGGCACGCCGCAAAACGAAACTTGAAACTTTGCCGGAAGGGGAGTATAGCGTCGTCATTCCAGGCAAAAGCTTGAACGAATTGAACAAAATCCTCGATGACACGTCAGATCCAGTCGAAATCGTCATGACCAATCAGCAAGTATTGTTCAAATCGAAGCACATTTTGTTCTTCTCCCGTCTATTGGAAGGGAACTACCCGGATACATCACGCCTAATCCCGTCTGAATACAAAACGACGGTCACAGTAAACGGCCGTTCATTGCTTCAAGCGATCGACCGTGCATCACTATTGGCTCGTGAAGAACGCAATAACGTCGTGCGCTTCTCCACAAACGAAGGCAGCGAAGTGGAAGTCTCCTCAAATTCCCCGGAAGTCGGGAAAGTCGAAGAGCAATTGCAGGCACAAAGCGTCGATGGTGAAGAGCTGAAGATTTCCTTCAGTGCGAAGTTCATGATGGATGCCTTGAAAGCAATCGACGGACAAGACGTCGTCATCCAATTCACAGGAGCGATGCGCCCGTTCATTTTAAAATCGGCTTTGGATGACTCAATTCTTCAACTGATTCTTCCTGTCCGGACATATTAATTGGAACCAAAACCTTCAGGATAGCCTTTAATGGCTATCCTTTTTACTTATAGGGGTAAATAGGGTAAAATAAAGGGATAGACTATGAATCGAAGGATGAGTGCATTTTGAAGGAAATCGGTATTGAGACAGAATTTATTACACTAGGGCAATTGCTGAAAATGACTGACACAATCAGTTCAGGCGGAATGGCCAAATGGTTTTTGAGTGAACATGAAGTATTAGTGAACGGAGAGGTAGAAGACCGCAGAGGGCGGAAGCTACGTCCTGAAGATACCGTGAACATACCGGGGACGGGGGAATTCCGTATCGTTGTCGCCGAAGGCATGAGCTTCGATGCGGATTGACAACCTCGAGTTAGTCAATTACCGCAACTATGAAACGCTGAAGCTGGACTTCTCGCCGGAGATCAACGTCTTCATCGGCGAAAATGCACAAGGCAAAACGAACATCATGGAGTCACTTTATGTTTTATCGATGGCCAAATCCCATCGGACGAGCAATGATAAAGAATTGATACGCTGGAATGCGGAATATGGTAAAATTAAAGCTGATGTGCTCCGGAAATATGGCAAACTGCCGCTTGAAATCGTCTTTTCCAAAAAAGGCAAAAAAGCGAAAGTGAACCACCTGGAGCAGAGGCGGCTGAGCGATTATATCGGACAATTGAATGTCGTCATGTTCGCTCCTGAGGACTTGCATTTAGTCAAAGGCAGCCCTCAAGTCAGGCGCCGCTTCATCGATATGGAAATCGGCCAGATTTCACCGGTCTATCTCCACGATCTTGTCAATTACCAAAAGCTGTTGAAACAGCGCAACCATATATTGAAGCAGCATTACGGCAAACAGGCGATCAATGACGTCATGTTCGAGGTTTATACAGAACAATTCATCGAAGCTGCTGTAAAAATTATACAAAAAAGGTTCCAATTCATGGAATTGCTGCAAAAATGGGCCGAACCGATTCATCACGGCATTTCCCGTGGGCTTGAAAAACTGGAAATCCGCTATCAGCCGATTAGTGGTTTGAAACCCGAATGGACGCCTGCTGAAATGGCGTCCTTTTTAGAGCAGAAGCTGCAGGAAGTGAAAAAACGGGAACTCGACCGCGGCGTAACACTGGTCGGCCCACACCGCGACGATCTGCAGTTCATGGTCAATGGCTATGATGTCCAGACTTACGGCTCTCAAGGGCAGCAGCGCACCACAGCCCTGTCTTTGAAACTCGCGGAAATCGAACTGATCAAGCAGGAAGTCGGCGAAGCGCCGGTTCTTTTGCTTGATGACGTGCTTTCCGAACTGGACGATTACCGCCAATCACATTTACTCAACACCATCCGCGGATCCGTGCAGACTTTTGTCACGACCACCAGTGTTGAAGGCATCCAGCACGAGACCATTCAAAGCGCCCGCCTTTTCGAAGTATCGAAAGGAACCGTCAAGGAGTGAGCATCCATGTATGTCCAGATCGGGGCCACCCAATTGATAGCCGTCACGGAAATCCTTGCGGTGGTCCATCATGAACACTATGGCCACTCAGCTTTTACGCGGCTTTTAGTACCGCCTGAAGCAGTGAAATCCTATGTCGTCACCGATGATTTCGTCTACGGGTCGCCTTATCGGCCCCAGGCACTTTTAAATAAAATTCAGCAAAACAGGTTATAACCGGTCAATGGAAATAATGAGTTGTCAAGAAAGAGCAGGTGAACGGAATGGCTATGGAAGATACGAATCTTGAGCAATCTTATGGCGCCAATCAGATTCAAGTATTGGAAGGCTTAGAAGCGGTCCGGAAACGGCCGGGTATGTATATCGGTTCTACGGGATCGAGAGGACTGCACCATTTAGTATGGGAAATCGTGGATAACAGCATCGATGAAGCCCTTGCCGGCTATTGCGATGAAATCCGCGTCACAATCGAAAAAGACAATTGGATCCGCGTGGAAGATAACGGCCGCGGGATTCCAGTCGATATGCAGGAAAAAATGGGCCGTCCGGCTGTTGAAGTCATCATGACGGTCCTTCACGCCGGCGGTAAATTCGGCGGCGGCGGCTATAAAGTGTCCGGTGGCCTCCACGGCGTCGGCGCATCTGTCGTCAACGCTTTATCCGAGACGACGGAAGTTTATGTACACCGGGACGGCAAGCGCCATTTCATTCAATTTGAGCGCGGCGCAGTCAAAAAAGAACTCGGCGTCATCGGCGAAGCCGACAAAACCGGAACGACCATCCGCTTTAAAGCGGACGGGGAAATCTTTAAAGAAACAACGGAATATGAATTTGATATTCTTGATCATCGCCTCCGAGAACTCGCTTATTTGAACCGCGGCTTGAAAATCGTGGTCGCTGATGAGCGTGAAGGCTTAGAGCAGGAAAAGAAATACCACTATGAAGGCGGTATCAAATCCTACGTCGAGCATTTGAACAAATCGAAAGACCCGCTTCACGAAGAAGCGATTTTCGTCGAGTCGGAGCGGGACGGTATCAATGTCGAAGTCGCCATGCAATACAACGGCGGATTTGCTGCGAATATTTTTTCATTCGCGAACAATATCAGCACCCATGAAGGCGGGACGCACGAATCCGGCTTCAAGACGGCATTGACGCGCGTCATTAACGATTACGGCCGCAAAAAAGGGATTTTGAAAGATGCCGAAGCCAATCTGACTGGTGAAGATGTGCGGGAAGGGCTGACGGCAATCATTTCCGTTAAGCACCCTGATCCCCAGTTTGAAGGGCAGACAAAGACGAAACTCGGTAATACCGAAGTTTCAACCATCGTCAATAATCTGTTCTCTGGCGGTTTCGAACGGTTCTTATTGGAAAATCCATCAACGGCTAAAAAAATCCTCGAAAAAGGCATCATGGCTTCCCATGCTCGATTAGCAGCGAAAAAAGCACGTGAATTTACACGCCGCAAATCGGTTCTTGAAGTATCAAGCTTGCCGGGGAAATTGGCCGATTGTTCTTCACGCGATCCGAAAGTCAGCGAAATCTATATTGTAGAGGGAGATTCAGCAGGTGGATCCGCAAAATCCGGACGCGACCGTCATTTCCAAGCAATCTTGCCGCTGCGCGGGAAAATCCTCAATGTAGAAAAAGCGCGGCTCGATAAAATTCTCGTCAATACGGAAATCCGCAACATCATTACAGCACTTGGTACAGGAATCGGTGAAGAGTTCAATTTGGACAAAGCCCGTTACCACAAAATCGTCATCATGACTGATGCCGACGTTGACGGCGCCCACATCCGGACTTTGTTATTGACGTTCCTGTTCCGTTACATGCGCCCGCTAATTGAAGCTGGCTATATCTACATTGCACAACCGCCATTGTTCCAGATCAAGCAAGGCAAGCATGTTGATTATGTGTATTCCGATGCTCAGCTGAAAAATGCGCTCGCCGAACTTCCAGCATCACCAAAGCCGCACGTCCAGCGCTATAAAGGGCTTGGCGAGATGAATGCTACACAATTGTGGGATACGACAATGGATCCGGATTTCCGGACATTGCTGCAAGTGACGCTTGAAGATGCGATGACAGCGGATGAAACTTTCCATATGCTAATGGGGGATGACGTCGAACCGCGCCGCAACTTTATCGAAGAAAATGCTAGTTATGTTAAGAATTTGGATGTTTAACGCACCAAGAGTTGAGAGGGGGCTGCGGATATGGCGGAACGGTCAGGCAGCGGAATAGAAGAAATCAATATCAGCACGGAGATGCGCACTTCATTTCTCGATTATGCAATGAGTGTCATCGTCTCACGTGCGTTACCGGATGTCCGGGACGGTCTGAAGCCGGTGCATCGGCGTATTTTATACGCAATGCACGACCTCGGCATTACAGCGGACAAAGGCTATAAAAAATCAGCGCGTATCGTCGGTGATGTAATCGGTAAATACCACCCGCATGGTGATAGCGCGGTTTATGAAACAATGGTACGGATGGCGCAGGATTTCAGCTATCGTTATATGCTTGTAGATGGACATGGGAACTTTGGGTCTGTCGATGGCGATGCAGCAGCAGCCATGCGTTATACAGAATCCAAGATGTCGAAAATTTCCATGGAAATTTTGCGTGATTTGAACAAGAACACTATTGATTACCAAGAAAACTACGACGGCCAAGAAAAAGAGCCAGTCGTTTTACCAAGTAGGTTCCCGAATTTGCTTGTCAATGGAACTTCCGGGATAGCGGTCGGTATGGCTACGAATATTCCTCCCCATAACCTTGGGGAAACAATTGATGCAGTAATGGCATTAGCAGACAATCCGGCCATTACGACAGAAGAATTGCTTGAATACATCCCTGGCCCCGATTTCCCGACCGGCGGCATCATCCTCGGGCGTAGCGGCATCCGTCGCGCCTACGAAACCGGCAAAGGTTCGGTGTTGATCCGTGCAGTCGTTGAAATCGAAACAAAACCGAACGGCAAAGAAGTAATCCTCATCCACGAACTTCCTTATCAAGTCAATAAAGCGCGTCTGATCGAGAAAATCGCAGAATTGGTGCGCGACAAAAAAATAGACGGCATCACCGATTTGCGCGACGAATCCGACCGCAACGGGATGCGCGTCGTGATTGAAGTGCGAAGAGACGCAAGTGCCAATGTCCTATTGAACAATTTGTACAAACAGACAGCGATGCAGACAAGCTTCGGCATCAATATGCTTGCGCTCGTCGATGGCCAGCCGAAAGTTCTTGGCTTGAAAGACGTCCTTTATCATTACCTGGAGCACCAGAAAGTCATTATCCGCCGCCGCACAGAATTTGATCTACAAAAAGCGGAAGACCGTGCGCATATCCTTGAAGGCTTGCGCATCGCACTAGATCATATTGATGCCATCATCGCTTTGATCCGTGGGTCTCAAACGACTGAAGAAGCCCGCAACGGTTTGATGAATGATTTCAATTTATCCGAACGCCAATCCCAAGCCATCTTGGACATGCGCCTTCAACGTTTGACCGGTCTCGAACGGGACAAGATCGAAGAGGAATACCAAGGGCTCATCGCACTCATCAATGAGCTGCGTGCAATTCTTGCGGATGAATCGAAGATCCTCGAGATCATCCGTGAAGAAATCCTTGAAATCAAAGAGCGATTCAATGATCCCCGCAGAACGGAGATCACTGTCGGCGGCTCTGAGATGATCGAAGATGAAGACCTCATCCCACGTGAAGCTTCAGTATTGACGCTCACGCACAACGGCTATATCAAACGTTTGCCTGCCAATACGTACCGCAGCCAGAAGCGTGGCGGACGCGGCGTACAAGGAATGGGAACCAACGATGACGATTTCGTTGAACATCTTCTATATACATCGACACATGACACAATCCTGTTCTTCACAAGCGAAGGAAAAGTTTACCGCAAGAAAGGCTATCAGGTTCCTGAGTACGGCCGGACTGCGAAAGGCTTGCCGCTCGTCAACTTGCTGGAGATCGGCAAGAACGAAAAAGTGACAGCAGTGATCCGTGTCGAAGAATTCAAAGAAGATGATTTCTTCTTCTTCACTACACGCGGCGGCCTGAGCAAGCGGACGCCTGTGAGCAACTATGCCAATATCCGGCAAAACGGGTTAATTGCCATCAATTTGCGTGAAGACGATGAATTGATCTCAGTCAAGATGACTGACGGCAACAAAGAAATTGTTATCGGAACCCGTGATGGTGCATTGATCCGATTCCCAGAGACGGATATCCGCAGTATGGGACGTGCAGCAAGCGGGGTACGGGGCATCCGTCTACGTGAAGGCGATCAAGTCGTCGGGATGGAGACATTAGAGACGGATGATAAGATCCTGGTCATCACGGAAAATGGTTATGGCAAGCGAACAAAAGAATCCGAATACCGCGTCCAATCTAGAGGCGGTATGGGAATCAAGACCTGCCACATTACAGAAAAGAACGGGCCGCTCGTAGCTGTCCGCGCCGTGAATGGAACAGAAGACATCATGCTGATTACACAACACGGCGTGCTGATCCGCATGGATGTAGAAGATATTTCAACGACTGGAAGAAACACGCAAGGAGTCCGATTGATCCGTCTTGGCGACGAAGAGATTGTGGCTACCGTCACCAAAGTGAAAAAAGATTTGGATGATGCAGAAGCAGCAGAAGTTGATGAAGAGACAGAACCAGTTTCAGAAGATAACGTAGAAGCACTCATCGAAGAAAGTGTAGAAGCAGATGTCTACACAGAGGATGAGGTTGTTGAAGATGAAACGGCGGATAGTATAGAAGAAGATCCAGAAGAAGAGTAATTTTGAAAGAGCTTGCCGAACCATCGGCAAGCTCTTTTCTTTCTATTAAGAAAGAAAATTTCAGAAAGGAAAAGTTTTTTCTTAAAACTGTTGACGTGAATAGTAAGGCGTGATATATTTATCAAGTCGCCAAAACAAGGCGCACAACATGAACCTTGAAAACTGAACAGCAAAACGTCAACGAAAGACGTCACGAGCGCTTTGGCGCGCGAACGGCTTTTGCGATGGTCGCCCTTGGGCGATCGGAGCAATCAGCCATTCCGAACTTTGGTGTTCGTGACTTACTTACTGATCAGCTTCGGCAGATCAAGCGAATCGCGCGTCTTTTAGACGGCGATACGCCAGCAGTATTGAGCAATCAACTACTCTATAATGGAGAGTTTGATCCTGGCTCAGGACGAACGCTGGCGGCGTGCCTAATACATGCAAGTCGAGCGGAGATGTTGGAGCTTGCTCCAACATCTTAGCGGCGGACGGGTGAGTAACACGTGGGCAACCTGCCCTGCAGATCGGGATAACTCCGGGAAACCGGTGCTAATACCGAATAGTTTGCGGCCTCTCATGAGGCCACACGGAAAGACGGTTTCGGCTGTCACTGCAGGATGGGCCCGCGGCGCATTAGCTAGTTGGTGAGGTAACGGCTCACCAAGGCCACGATGCGTAGCCGACCTGAGAGGGTGATCGGCCACACTGGGACTGAGACACGGCCCAGACTCCTACGGGAGGCAGCAGTAGGGAATCTTCCGCAATGGACGAAAGTCTGACGGAGCAACGCCGCGTGAGTGAAGAAGGTTTTCGGATCGTAAAACTCTGTTGTGAGGGAAGAACAAGTACCAACTAACTACTGGTACCTTGACGGTACCTCACCAGAAAGCCACGGCTAACTACGTGCCAGCAGCCGCGGTAATACGTAGGTGGCAAGCGTTGTCCGGAATTATTGGGCGTAAAGCGCGCGCAGGCGGTCCTTTAAGTCTGATGTGAAAGCCCACGGCTCAACCGTGGAGGGTCATTGGAAACTGGGGGACTTGAGTGCAGAAGAGGAAAGTGGAATTCCACGTGTAGCGGTGAAATGCGTAGAGATGTGGAGGAACACCAGTGGCGAAGGCGACTTTCTGGTCTGTAACTGACGCTGAGGCGCGAAAGCGTGGGGAGCAAACAGGATTAGATACCCTGGTAGTCCACGCCGTAAACGATGAGTGCTAAGTGTTAGGGGGTTTCCGCCCCTTAGTGCTGCAGCTAACGCATTAAGCACTCCGCCTGGGGAGTACGGCCGCAAGGCTGAAACTCAAAGGAATTGACGGGGGCCCGCACAAGCGGTGGAGCATGTGGTTTAATTCGAAGCAACGCGAAGAACCTTACCAGGTCTTGACATCCCGCTGACCGCCTAGGAGACTAGGCTTTCCCTTCGGGGACAGCGGTGACAGGTGGTGCATGGTTGTCGTCAGCTCGTGTCGTGAGATGTTGGGTTAAGTCCCGCAACGAGCGCAACCCTTGATCTTAGTTGCCAGCATTCAGTTGGGCACTCTAAGGTGACTGCCGGTGACAAACCGGAGGAAGGTGGGGATGACGTCAAATCATCATGCCCCTTATGACCTGGGCTACACACGTGCTACAATGGACGGTACAAAGGGCTGCAAACCCGCGAGGGGGAGCCAATCCCAGAAAACCGTTCTCAGTTCGGATTGCAGGCTGCAACTCGCCTGCATGAAGCCGGAATCGCTAGTAATCGCGGATCAGCATGCCGCGGTGAATACGTTCCCGGGCCTTGTACACACCGCCCGTCACACCACGAGAGTTTGTAACACCCGAAGTCGGTGGGGTAACCCTTACGGGAGCCAGCCGCCGAAGGTGGGACAGATGATTGGGGTGAAGTCGTAACAAGGTAGCCGTATCGGAAGGTGCGGCTGGATCACCTCCTTTCTAAGGATTATATCGGAACCGATTCTTATGGATCGGGTTGACGTTTTGCGTTCAGTTTTGAAGGTTCACTCCTTGCGGAGCACTTTCAAACTTGTTCTTTGAAAACTGGATAGATCGACATTGATTAAGAAACAAGCATCAAGTAGCGTGATCGCTTTGCGATCAACTTATTTTTTTGACCATTCAGTGGTTAAGTTAATAAGGGCGCACGGTGGATGCCTTGGCACTAGGAGCCGAAGAAGGACGGCACTAACACCGATATGCCTCGGGGAGCTGTAAGTGAGCTGTGATCCGGGGATTTCCGAATGGGGAAACCCACTGTTCGTAATGGAGCAGTATCCATGTGTGAATACATAGCACATGAGAAGGCAGACTCAGGGAACTGAAACATCTAAGTACCTGAAGGAAGAGAAAGCAAATGCGATTCCCCAAGTAGCGGCGAGCGAAACGGGATCAGCCCAAACCAGAAGGCTTGCCTTCTGGGGTTGTAGGACACTCTATACGGAGTTACAAAGGAACGGATTAAGCGAAGCGACCTGGAACGGTCCGCAAGACAGGGTAATAGCCCCGTAGCTGAAAGTTCGTTCCCTCCAGAGTGGATCCTGAGTACGGCGGAACACGAGAAATTCCGTCGGAATCCGGGAGGACCATCTCCCAAGGCTAAATACTCCCTAGTGACCGATAGTGAACCAGTACCGTGAGGGAAAGGTGAAAAGCACCCCGGAAGGGGAGTGAAATAGATCCTGAAACCGTGTGCCTACAAGTAGTTAGAGCCCGTTAATGGGTGATAGCGTGCCTTTTGTAGAATGAACCGGCGAGTTACGATTGCATGCAAGGTTAAGGTGAGAAGCCGGAGCCGCAGCGAAAGCGAGTCTGAATAGGGCGAATGAGTATGCAGTTGTAGACCCGAAACCAGGTGATCTACCCATGTCCAGGGTGAAGGTAAGGTAACACTTACTGGAGGCCCGAACCCACGCACGTTGAAAAGTGCGGGGATGAGGTGTGGGTAGCGGAGAAATTCCAATCGAACCTGGAGATAGCTGGTTCTCTCCGAAATAGCTTTAGGGCTAGCCTCAAGAAGAGAATCCTGGAGGTAGAGCACTGTTTGGACTAGGGGCCCATCCCGGGTTACCGAATTCAGACAAACTCCGAATGCCAGTGATTTATGCTTGGGAGTCAGACTGCGAGTGATAAGATCCGTAGTCAAGAGGGAAACAGCCCAGACCACCAGCTAAGGTCCCCAAATATCCGTTAAGTGGAAAAGGATGTGGCGTTGCTTAGACAACCAGGATGTTGGCTTAGAAGCAGCCATCATTTAAAGAGTGCGTAATAGCTCACTGGTCGAGTGACACTGCGCCGAAAATGTACCGGGGCTAAACGGATTACCGAAGCTGTGGATGGACATCGTAGATGTCCGTGGTAGGAGAGCGTTCTAAGGGCGTTGAAGTCAGACCGGAAGGACTGGTGGAGCGCTTAGAAGTGAGAATGCCGGTATGAGTAACGAAAGACGGGTGAGAATCCCGTCCACCGAATGCCTAAGGTTTCCTGAGGAAGGCTCGTCCGCTCAGGGTTAGTCGGGACCTAAGTCGAGGCCGATAGGCGTAGACGATGGACAACAGGTTGATATTCCTGTACCACCTCCCCGCCGTTTGAGTAATGGGGGGACGCAGAAGGATAGGGTGAGCGTGCCGTTGGTTGTGCACGTCCAAGTTGTGAGATGAGAAACGAGGCAAATCCCGTTTCTATGTACATCAAGCAGTGATGGCAAGAGGTTTAACCTCAGAGTCCCTGATTTCACACTGCCAAGAAAAGCCTCTAGCGAGGCGGGAGGTGCCCGTACCGCAAACCGACACAGGTAGGCGAGAAGAGAATTCTAAGGTGAGCGAGTGAACTCTCGTTAAGGAACTCGGCAAAATGACCCCGTAACTTCGGGAGAAGGGGTGCTCTGGTAGGGTGTTACAGCCCGAGAGAGCCGCAGTGAATAGGCCCAGGCGACTGTTTAGCAAAAACACAGGTCTCTGCAAAACCGTAAGGTGACGTATAGGGGCTGACGCCTGCCCGGTGCTGGAAGGTTAAGGGGAGTGCTTAGCGCAAGCGAAGGTGCGAACCGAAGCCCCAGTAAACGGCGGCCGTAACTATAACGGTCCTAAGGTAGCGAAATTCCTTGTCGGGTAAGTTCCGACCCGCACGAAAGGCGTAACGATCTGGGCACTGTCTCAACGAGAGACTCGGTGAAATTATAGTACCTGTGAAGATGCAGGTTACCCGCGACAGGACGGAAAGACCCCGTGGAGCTTTACTGTAGCCTGATATTGAATTTTGGTGCAACTTGTACAGGATAGGTAGGAGCCAGAGAACCCGGAGCGCCAGCTTCGGGGGAGGCGTCGGTGGGATACTACCCTGGTTGTATTGAACTTCTAACCCACAAGCCTTAGCGGCTTGGGAGACAGTGTCAGGCGGGCAGTTTGACTGGGGCGGTCGCCTCCTAAAGAGTAACGGAGGCGCTCAAAGGTTCCCTCAGAATGGTTGGAAATCATTCGCAGAGTGTAAAGGCACAAGGGAGCTTGACTGCGAGACGGACAGGTCGAGCAGGGTCGAAAGACGGACTTAGTGATCCGGTGGTTCCGCATGGAAGGGCCATCGCTCAACGGATAAAAGCTACCCCGGGGATAACAGGCTTATCTCCCCCAAGAGTCCACATCGACGGGGAGGTTTGGCACCTCGATGTCGGCTCATCGCATCCTGGGGCTGTAGTCGGTCCCAAGGGTTGGGCTGTTCGCCCATTAAAGCGGTACGCGAGCTGGGTTCAGAACGTCGTGAGACAGTTCGGTCCCTATCCGTCGCGGGCGCAGGAAATTTGAGAGGAGCTGTCCTTAGTACGAGAGGACCGGGATGGACACACCGCTGGTGTACCAGTTGTTCTGCCAAGAGCATCGCTGGGTAGCTATGTGTGGCCGGGATAAGTGCTGAAAGCATCTAAGCACGAAGCCCCCCTCAAGATGAGATTTCCCATTGCGCAAGCAAGTAAGATCCCTCAAAGACGATGAGGTAGATAGGTTCGGGGTGGAAGCGTGGCGACACGTGCAGCTGACGAATACTAATCGATCGAGGACTTAACCAACAAACTGAAACGTGAGTTTCCCACAATGTCGATTTATCCAGTTTTGAGCGAACAAGCTCAAAGAGTCCAGTGATGATGGCAAAGAGGCCACACCCGTTCCCATCCCGAACACGGAAGTTAAGCTCTTTTGCGCCGATGGTAGTTGGGGGTTTCCCCCTGTGAGAGTAGGACGTCGCTGGGCAAGTAGAAAGGCCGTTACCGGTTCATTCCGGTAGCGGTCTTTTTTGTATGAAAATTTTTCTTATTTCTTGTGAAGATAGTTTTTCAAAGGTAGGCTAAAGATAAGGAGAGGTGGAATGAAGATGAGTAATTTATATACTTATGAAGTAAAGCAAGCGGATGGCAACATGGAACAGCTAGAAAATTTTAAAGGAAAACCATTGGTTATTGTCAACACAGCAAGCAAATGTGGGTTAACTCCGCAATTTGAGGGTTTACAGCGTCTGTATGAAAAATATAAAGATCAAGGCTTAGAAATTCTCGGGTTCCCTAGCGGCCAATTCAACGATCAGGAATTCCACACACAAAAGGAAACACTGGAATTTTGCCGTAAGAATTATGGAGTTAGCTTTCCGATTTTTTCTAAAATAGATGTAAATGGTGAACTCGCTGATCCACTCTTTAAGTATTTGACTTCGTGGGGCAAAAGCGACGTAAGCGGAGAGATTAAATGGAACTTTACTAAGTTTCTCATTGATCGCCAAGGAAATATTGTTCAACGTTACGAACCACAGGTTGAACCGGAGCAAATGGAGAAAGATATACAGAAAATTTTATGATCCATTAGTCGGAATAGTTTTACTTTTATCAGTTTCTTGACACCCCCTGAAACCGCTGATAACCTTACAATAATATTTAAAAGGAAGCAGGAGGCGTGTCAATTATGTGGGAATCGAAATTTCTTAAAGAAGGGTTAACCTTCGATGATGTATTGCTAGTGCCAGCTCATTCAGAAGTGTTGCCGAAAGATATTGATTTGTCAGTGGAGCTAACGCCGAAAATCAAGTTGAACATTCCAATTATTAGCGCGGGAATGGACACTGTGACGGAAGCAAAAATGGCTATTTCAATGGCACGACAAGGCGGCCTAGGAGTCATTCATAAAAATATGAGCATCGAAGAGCAGGCTGAACAAGTAGTGACTGTTAAACGTTCGGAAAATGGCGTTATTACAGATCCTTTCTACCTGACTCCTCAGCACCAGGTTTACGATGCTGAACATTTGATGGGAAAATACCGTATTTCGGGTGTGCCTATTGTTCAAAGTGAAGAAGATCTTACTTTGGTGGGCATTATCACCAACCGCGACCTCCGCTTTATCCAGGACTATTCTTTAGAGATTAAAGATGTCATGACGAAAGAGAAGTTGGTGACGGCCCCGGTCGGCACGACGCTAGAAGATGCTGAAAAAATTCTTCAGCAATACAAAATCGAGAAGTTGCCAATTGTGGATCAGAACGGCATGCTAAAAGGCCTTATTACTATCAAGGACATCGAGAAAGTAATCGAGTTCCCAATTGCTGCAAAAGACGAGCAGGGACGTTTGCTTGCCGGTGCTGCTGTCGGCGTTACATCGGATACGATGAAACGCGTCGAACAATTGGTGAAAGCTCATGTCGATGTTGTGGTCATCGATACAGCCCACGGTCATTCAGCAGGCGTATTGAACATGGTCAGCCAGATTCGAGACACCTATCCTGAATTGACGATCGTTGCTGGAAATGTCGCTACTGCAAGTGGAACGAAAGCTTTGATTGAAGCGGGTGCTGATATCGTTAAAGTGGGTATCGGACCAGGCTCAATTTGTACAACACGCGTTGTTGCCGGTGTAGGAGTTCCACAAATTACAGCGGTTTACGATTGTGCTACTGAAGCCCGCAAACATGGCAAAGCGATTATCGCAGATGGCGGCATTAAGTTCTCAGGCGATATCATTAAAGCACTGGCAGCAGGCGGACATGTTGTTATGCTGGGCAGCTTGCTCGCAGGAACAACAGAAAGCCCAGGGGATACTGAAATCTTCCAGGGACGCCGCTTCAAGACTTATCGCGGCATGGGTTCAATCGCTTCTATGGAAAAAGGTTCGAAAGACCGCTATTTCCAAGATGAAGCGAAAAAGTTGGTACCGGAAGGAATTGAAGGGCGCTTGCCTTATAAAGGCCCTCTAACTGATACGATTCACCAATTGCTTGGAGGCATTCGTGCTGGCATGGGCTATTGTGGAACAAAAGATTTGCGGTCACTTCGTGAAGACGCACAGTTTATCCGCATGACCGGTGCTGGGTTGATCGAGAGCCATCCGCATGACGTACAAATTACAAAAGAATCACCGAATTACTCTATGTAAGATGAGACACCTCCCTAGGGATTCCTAGGGAGGTGTTTTTTCGTTTTGCTTCCAGAGAATATGATAAAATAGCAAAAGGAATGAAATGATGGAGGACAAGCGAGTGAAAAGTTTAGTGAAATGGGTTCATGTATTGATGATAATAGCTGTGGCTCTCATGATCGTGATGCCGAATCGCGTACAGGCGGAAGAAACTGTTCCTGTATTGGCAGATGCGGCGATTGTTGTAGATGCAGAGACCGGACAGATTTTATACGGGCAAAATGATGAAGCCGTACTTGGTATCGCTTCTATGAGTAAAATGATGAGTGAATACCTTTTATTTGAAGCGATCGAGGAAGGTATCGTCAGTTGGGACGATGAATATGAAGTGACGGATTATAGCCACCGGATTTCGCAAGATTTGCGCTTGAGCAATGTTCCACTGCGCCGGGATGGTTCCTATACGATGAAGGAGTTATATGAAGCAATGGCGATTTATTCGGCGAATGCGGCAACCATTGGCATTGCAGAAACGATTGCGGGTACTGAGAAAGCGTTTGTCCAGATGATGAACGACAAGGCGAAGGAAATGGGCATTGAAGACGCGCACTTCGTCAATTCTACAGGGCTTAATAATTCATTTCTATTGGGTATGCATCCTGAGGGGACGGGAGAAGACGAAGAAAATACGATGTCCGCCCGTTCAGTTGCTATACTGACTAAAGCCTTGCTAGATGATTATCCGGAAATTCTTGATACTGCTAAAATTCCGGAATTGATGTTCCGCGAAGGTACGCCTGACCAAATCCGCATGGTCAATTGGAATACGATGCTTCCGGGCATGGACCACGAATATGAAGGAATGGATGGATTGAAGACCGGTACGACGGATTTTGCTGGCCATTCTTTTGCAGGGACTGCCAAACGTGACGGGGTCCGGTTGATTGCGGTAGTCATGAAAGCGGTCGATGCGAAAGGGGAAGGTTCCTATCAGGCTCGTTTTGACGCAACGCGTGCATTATTGGATCACGGCTTTGAATTTCAAGAAACGGAAATCATGAAAGCTGGCCAACAATTTATGGGGCAGGAATCCCTTCCTGTCGCAAAAGGTGAAAAAGAGCAAGTAGCGATAGCGGTTAACGAACCGGTCCGCTTGATGGTCCCGTCTGCTCAGCAAGAGGCGTACCGCACCGAGCTTGAATTGACAGAAGGAGCCCCGATTGAGGCAGCTGTAGAGGAAGGGCAACTTGTAGGTAAGGTAAGGGTTTTGGATTCTGAAGGCAATGAAGTAGAATATCTGAAAGATGAAAAGCCTGCTGCGGACGTAGAAGCGATAGAAACAGTCGAGCGCGCCAATTGGTTTGCGCTGTCCATGAAAGGCGCAGTGGATTTCATTAAAGGTTTATTTTAAGAAAAACCAGCTCATCCCTTAGGGAGTGAGCTGGTTTTTTGTATGCTCCAGCATTTCATCAATTGGCCGATGCCCTGCTGGATTTCGCTTTCATCTAAACCTCCAAAACCGAGGACGATTTTTGGTGAAGTTGATTTTTGCTTAAGCAGGTCGTAATTCTGCATCGCGAATACACGGATTCCTACATCACTTGCCAAGGAAACTAAGTTTTGTTCCGTGCGTTCGGTATCGATGGTCAAAACGACGTGCATGCCTGCTTGCTCACCGGAAACAGTCACTATTGGTTGGTAAGGGACAAGTGCTTGCGTCAGGCATTCGAGCTTTTTCCGGTATAGTTTGCGCATGCGGTTTAAATGCCTTGAAAAATGGCCTTTTTGCATGAATGTCGCGACGATTTGTTGGTCGATGCGTGGCACGGTGGACGTGTAATGCAAAAAGGTCTTGCGGTAGGCGTTCAACAGCCTTGGCGGCAACACGAGATAGGCGATGCGCAACGAAGGCATGATGGATTTCGAAAAGGTACTGATATAGATGACCCGCCCTCCGACGTCCATGCTTTGCAGGGCAGGAATCGGCTGGCTCGTGTAGCGGAATTCGCTGTCGTAATCGTCTTCGATGATATAGCGTTCAGGACTTGCGGCCGCCCAGTTCAATAGCTGTGCACGGCGTGTGGCGCTTAAAATTGAGCCAGTCGGGAACTGGTGGGACGGGGTGACGTAGGCGATGTCGACGCCGGTTTTGTCGAGTTCCTGCACATCGATGCCGTCTTCATCGACGGCAATCGGGAAGGCCTGTCTGTCATCGTGTTCGAAAATGCTATGGGTTAAGGCGTATCCCGGATTTTCAAAGCCGAAGCTCAAGTTTTTATCGAAGAGACGGATCAACAGCGGCATCAATTGTTCGGTCCCAGAGCCAACGATGATTTGTTCGGATTCGCATACGACACCGCGGGATTGGTATAAATAACGGGCGATTTCAGCGCGCAGCGACTCGTCTCCCTGTGGGTGGCCAGCGAGCAGGAGTTCATGGTTTTCTTCATCGATCACTTCGCGTGCCGTTTTGCGCCATGTCGGGAACGGAAATGAACGGGTATCGATGCGCGCTGGGTTAAAGTCATATACATAAGTGGGTTTTGGCACGTCGCGGATAGACGTTTCTTCTTGAGGCAGATCCAAATAAGCCAGTTCTTCCACCGGCATCGTGAAAAAGCCTTTACGGGGGCGTGGTTCAATAAAGCCTTCTGCGACTAATTGGGAATAGGCCAGTTCGACGGTGGTCTGACTGATCTGCAGATAATCCGCCAGTTTGCGCTTGCTCGGAAGCTTGGTGTCGACCGCAATTTTACCCGCCGTGATGGCGGTGCGTATTTCTCGATAAAGCTGCTTATATAGTGGGATGGTTGATTGTTTTTGCAATTGGAACATGAGCATATCCATCGGGGTTCCTCCAACTGACCTTTTAATTTAACGTAAACTGAGTCTTTTTATATGGTCACAGCTTATTATACTGGAAACAACCAACAAAAGGGAGGAATTTTCAGATGAGTGAAAAAGGCACAGATCGAGTGAAGCGCGGTATGGCAGAAATGCAAAAAGGCGGCGTCATTATGGACGTAGTTAATGCAGAACAGGCGAAAATTGCAGAAGCGGCAGGGGCGACGGCTGTCATGGCGCTAGAGCGCGTCCCATCCGATATCCGCAAAGAAGGCGGCGTTGCCCGTATGGCGGACCCGCGCATCACGGAAGAAGTGATGAATGCGGTGTCGATTCCGGTCATGGCGAAAGCGCGTATCGGCCATATTACAGAAGCGCGCGTGCTAGAAGCGATGGGCGTCGACTATATCGACGAAAGCGAAGTACTGACACCAGCGGATGAGGAATTTCACTTGCTGAAAAATGATTATACGGTGCCGTTCGTCTGTGGCTGCCGCAATATCGGGGAAGCGGCACGGCGCATCGGAGAAGGGGCGTCAATGCTGCGCACTAAAGGCGAGCCTGGCACAGGGAATATCGTCGAAGCGGTGCGCCATTTGCGCCAAGTGAATGCCGAAGTGCGCAATATCGTTGCGATGGGCGAAGACGAATTGATGACAGCTGCGAGAGACTTAGGTGCATCTTATGAGTTTTTGAAAGAAGTGAAATTGCTCGGCCGTTTGCCGGTCGTCAACTTTGCAGCAGGGGGCATCGCGACACCAGCGGATGCGGCGCTCATGATGGAACTTGGGGCGGATGGCGTTTTTGTCGGATCCGGCATCTTTAAGTCCGACCAGCCAGAGCGTTTTGCGCGTGCCATCGTCGAAGCGACGGCTCATTATCAGGATTATGCGTTGATTGCGAAACTGTCGAAAGATCTTGGGCCGGCAATGAAAGGCTTGGAAATGGCGACAATCGGTGCGGCGGACCGCATGCAGGAAAGAAGCTGGTAACGATGAAAATCGGTGTATTGGCACTGCAAGGAGCGGTGCGTGAACATGTACAGGCGATTCAGGCATGCGGCGCGGAAGCTGTCGTGGTGAAGAAAGCAGCCGAGCTGGCAGACCTTGATGGGTTGGTGCTGCCAGGAGGCGAAAGCACGGCGATGCGCCGCTTGATCGACCGTGCGGAGTTGCTGGAGCCATTGAAACAATTTGCTCAGGCCGATAAGCCGATGTTCGGCACTTGTGCAGGGCTCGTGCTGCTAGCAAAAGAAATTGACGGGCAGGAAGCTGCGCATCTCGGTGTCATGGACATGACCGTTGCGCGCAATTCCTTCGGCAGGCAAGTGGACAGCTTTGAAGCGGATCTGGACATTGTGGGAATTGAAGCACCGTTCCCGGCAGTATTTATCCGTGCGCCGCATATCGTACGTGCTGGTGAGGGTGTGGAAGTTTTGTGCGAATACGAGGGGCGCATTGTGTTGGCGCGGAGCGGGCCGTTTCTTAGCTGTTCATTCCATCCGGAACTGACCGGCGATCACCGCTTGATGCAGCTGTTTTTGGACATGATCGAAAACAGGGAACTCTTGCCAACCGAAGCGCACTATAGTAAAATATGAATAATTTCAAAGAAGAAACGTTGATGGGAATAGTAAAACGCAGTTTTTCTGTAAGAGAGCCGGTGGTTGGTGCAAACCGGCGTGAAACGCGTTTGAATCCACCCCGGAGTTGCATGGCGATGAGCCAGTGCCGGTTTTAATGCCGTTATGTGATGAAGAGGATTGGCCTTTTTGCCGATCAATCAGGGTGGCAACGCGGGTAGCTCTCGTCCCTTTACCAGGGGACGGGGGCTATTTTTGCGTTGTTTTTCTTATTTGACGAATACTTAAGGAGGAATTTCTATGTTGGATATCCGTTTTGTACGGGAAAATTTTGAACAAGTGAAAACAAAGCTCGGAAAGCGCGGGGAAGACATTTCCGTACTTGATGATTTTCAAGGGCTTGACCAAAAGCGCCGGGAACTTATTGTTCAGACCGAGAAATTGAAAGCGGAGCGTAACGAAGCGTCCCAGCAGATCGCTGTCATGAAGCGCAACAAGGAAAATGCCGACGAGGCGATCGCGAAAACACGTGAAGTCGGCGATCAGATCAAAGCGATTGACGATGAGCTGCGCGAAGTGGAAGAAAAACTCGACTACATCATGATGCGCGTGCCGAACATTCCGCACGACAGCGTGCCGTTCGGCGATTCTGAAGACGATAATGAAGAAATTCGTACATGGGGCGAAAAGCCAGAGTTTGGCTTTGAAGCGAAGCCGCATTGGGACATCGCGACCGATTTGAACATCGTCGATTTCGAGCGAGCCGCGAAAGTGACGGGCAGCCGTTTCGTGTTCTACCGCGGGCTTGGCGCACGCCTTGAGCGTGCACTCATCAATTTCATGATGGACCTTCACCAGGAGGAGCATGGCTACGAGGAAATGCTGCCGCCATATATGGTCAACCGCGAAAGCTTGACGGGCACCGGGCAATTGCCGAAGTTCGAGGAAGATGCGTTCTTGATCGAGAAGGAAGATTATTTCCTCATCCCGACGTCTGAAGTGCCGGTGACGAATTTCTACCGTGATGACATTTTAACAGCGGATATGCTGCCGCAAGCCTTCGCATCTTATAGCATGAATTTCCGCTCTGAAGCAGGTTCTGCAGGACGCGATACGCGCGGGTTGATCCGTCAGCACCAATTCAATAAAGTCGAACTGGTGCGCTTTGTGAAACCGGAAGATTCTTATGACGAACTTGAGAAACTGACGGGACATGCGGAGAAAGTGTTACAGCTGTTGGGGCTTCCTTACCGCGTCTTGAAGATGTGTACGGCGGACCTTGGCTTTACTGCAGCGAAGAAATACGATATTGAAGTATGGATTCCGACGCAAGAGACGTACCGTGAAATTTCTTCTTGCTCAAACTTCGAAGATTTCCAGGCGCGCCGCGCGAATATCAAGTTCCGCCGCGAAGCGAAAGGCAAGCCGGAGTTTGTCCATACGCTGAACGGCAGCGGACTCGCTGTCGGACGCACAGTGGCAGCATTGCTTGAGAACTACCAGCAGGAAGATGGTTCTGTTGCCATCCCTGAAGTGTTGCAGCCTTATATGGGCGGCAAAACGACGATCCGCTAAACGAGAAGACCCGAATGCATTTCGGGTCTTTTTTTCGCGGGAAAGGGTAGACAACTAGAAACAAGGAAAGGAGCGGTTGATATGCAAGATGTGGATTTTTGCTTTATCGAAACGAATGACATTCGCCTTCACACAGCAGTAGCCGGGCCGGAAGATGGGGACCTCGTTGTTTTATTGCATGGCTTCCCGGAATTTTCATATGGAGTCCACCACCAGATGGAGGCACTTGCTGCGCGGGGCTATCGCGTTGTGGCACCGGACCAGCGGGGATATAATTTGAGTGATAAGCCAGGAAAAATTGAAGACTATACCATTGACAAACTGCGCGATGATATTGGCGGCTTGATTGGAGCGTTTGGTGAAACATCGGCATATGTCATTGGCCACGACTGGGGAGGGGCGGTGGCATGGCATCTGGCAGCGACCAAACCACAGTATGTCAAAAAGCTCGTCGTCATTAATATGCCGCATCCGGCCGCAATGCCACGTGTCATGATGAAAAATCCGCTGCAATGGGTGAAAAGTTCGTACATGGCCTTTTTCCAGCTGGCGGAAGTACCGGAGAAACTGATGGCTACGAGTGATTACAGAATGATGCAACAGGCGATGGAAACGACTGCAGAACCAGATGCTTTTTCGCGGGAAGAGCTGGAAGCCTATCGGGAAGCTTGGCGTCAGCCAGGAGCGTTGACAGGCATGCTCAATTGGTACCGCGCCATTCGCAAAGGTAGTTTCCAGCAAATTCCGGACAAAGAAATCGAAATTCCCGTACGCATTTTGTGGGGCATGGGAGATCAATTTCTATCACCCATGCTTGCCAAAGAAAGCCTGAAATTTTGTGCGCAGGGAGAACTTGTATGGATCGGGGAGGCGACGCATTGGGTGCATCACGAGCAACCAACTATCGTCAATCACTTGATTGAGGAATTTCTCGCATGAAAAAACGGAAAACCCTAGGACTGGGTTTTCCGTTTCTCTTTGTTCCGTTTTCGCAAATCGCGGAAAAACTGAGTGAGCAAGCCGCCGCACTCATCCGCCATGACGTTTTCCGTCACTTCGCATTGGTGGTTGAAGCGCTCGTCGTTCAGCAGTCTATACAGCGAATCGACGCAGCCAGCCTTGCTATCGCGAGCGCCGTAGACGATATGCGGGATGCGCGACTGCAAAATGGCGCCGGCGCACATCGGGCAAGGCTCTAACGTTACGTAAAGCTTTGTGTCTTCAAGGCGCCAATTGTCGAGTGCTTCACAGGCTTGCTGGATTGCGAGCAATTCGGCGTGTGTCACCGCATTGCGCGTCGTTTCACGCAAATTATGGGCACGCGCGATGACGCGGTCGCCTTGAATGATAACGGCGCCGATCGGTACCTCGCCTTTTTGGGCTGCTTTTTGGGCTTCTTCAATCGCCAGCCCCATAAAATAATGGTCTTTTTCTATTCCGTTCATGATTCATCGCTCCTCGACTTTCAGTGTATCATCTTTTCATCCTGACAAAGCACTACAAAGCCGTGCACAATTTGGAACGCCATTTGGCTCTACTTTTACCTTTAGGGATATGGTAAAATAAATGGCATTGCATTTTACTTGAATCGAAGAAGGGGGACTTCTTGTGCCGGTGCCATTTATCACCGTAGAAGGTCCGATCGGAGTGGGGAAAACCTCACTGACGAAAGCACTTTCGGAGCAACATCAGTTTCAATTGCTGAAGGAAATCGTGGATGAAAATCCGTTTTTGAATAAATTTTACGAAGATATCGAGGAATGGAGCTTCCAGACGGAAATGTTCTTCCTATGCAATCGTTATAAGCAATTGAGCGATATCCAAAAGAAATTCATCTCCAATCAGGAGCCGGTCGTGGCGGATTATCATATTTTCAAAAACTTGATCTTCGCCAAACGGACGCTGCCTGAAGAAGAATACGCGAAATACGAAGCGATCTATAAAATCCTGACGGCCGATATGCCGAAACCGAACATGGTCATTTATTTGCACGCGAGCCTCGATACCTTGATGAAGCGCATTAAATTGCGCGGCCGTGAATTCGAACAGATGATCACCCCGGATTACATGGAGCAATTGTCTGCAGACTACCATGAATTCATCGAACGTTTCGAGCGCGAGCATCCAGAAATCCCCGTGCTGCGCTTTAACGGAGACGAACTTGATTTTGTGCAAAACCGTTCCGACCTCGAAGTGATTCTCACTCATGTGGAAGGCACGCTTGAAAAAAGGAGCTTATCAATATGAATGAAAATTTACGAGACAAGTACGGCATCCCAAAAGATGCCGTCATCACCATCGCCGGAACGGTCGGCGTTGGCAAATCGACAATGACCAAAGCACTTGCAGATTCACTGCAATTCCGCACATCTTTTGAAAACGTGGATGGCAACCCGTATCTTGATTTGTTTTACGATGATTTCGAGAAGTGGAGTTTCCACTTGCAGATCTATTTCCTTGCAGAGCGCTTCAAGGAGCAAAAGCGCATGTTCGAATACGGCGGCGGCTTTATCCAAGACCGCTCGATTTATGAAGACACTGGCATTTTCGCGAAAATGCACCAGGAAAAAGGCACGATGAATGCAGTAGATTACGAGACCTATACCAACCTATTCGATGCGATGGTCATGACGCCCTATTTCCCGCATCCGGATCTGTTGATTTATCTCGAAGGATCGATTGAAGACATCCTCGGGCGCATTCAAGAACGCGGCCGTGCGATGGAACAGCAGACCCCCGTTGAATACTGGCTGGAAATGCACGAACGCTACGAGCGCTGGATCGATTCGTTCAACGCGTGCCCCGTGCTGCGCCTCAACATCAATGACTACGATTTGATGAACGACCCCGATTGCTCGGAGCAAATCGTGGAACGTATCGGAAAGTTCATGCAGCAGACCGCTGTGTTGAAACGCTAGAAAAGCGGAGACAATTGTCTCCGCTTGTTTTATTTCCCGGGAAATAAGCCAATAAAAAACCCACAGGAAGGATCCTGTGGGCTATATCGTAATATTCGGACATATTGATGGGAAGAAAAATTCGTTGCTTACACAACGAATCAACCTCATATCTACATGCGCGTAGTTATTCAAAAAATGGAGGAGGAAGAGGGATTCGAACCCCCGCGGGATTTGACTCCCCTGTCGGTTTTCAAGACCGATCCCTTCAGCCAAACTTGGGTATTCCTCCGTGTTGGACAAGATATAATTTATCACGGATTTAAAAACCCGTCAACAGTTTTGAAAGAAAAAATTATGTTTTTTACAGAAAGCAATGGAAAGGCCGGTTCATGGAGATAATCGCCGCCTGTTTTACGCGCTATTAACTTTATGTTTGATTTTTCCTCCAGCACTCCGTATACTAGTAAATGCCGTGCTAGGTGGGAAGGTAGCGGTGTCCTGTAACCTGCAATCCGCTCTAGCAGGACTGAATTCCTTTCTGAGGCTGTTTGTATGCAAGGTCTGCCTCATGCACGTAGTGTTGACATCTGGGTCCTGCGCAATGGAAACCCATGAACCATGTCAGGTCCGGAAGGAAGCAGCATTAAGTGGTACTTTCTATGTGCCGCGGGGTTGCCTAGATCGAGCCAACGACATGAGTAACGCTTGTGTACAGCAGTCGAAGAAAGGTGCACGGCTTAACCTAAATGATCCAAACCTGTCCGCAGCTTGCGGGCAGGTTTTTTTCTGTCCGGAATGTGTGGCGCCCGGTGAAATGATTCGGGAACACGCCCTCTTTATGGTATAATAAAAGGACGGAACAAAGACTTTTTAAAAGGGGAGAACAAGGTGGCGTATCAAGCTTTTTACCGTGTGTACAGACCGCGGACTTTCTCGGAAATGACCGGCCAGACACATGTCAAACAAACCCTTCAGAATGCTCTCCTTTATGATAAAACGACCCACGCGTATTTATTCTCAGGACCTCGGGGTACCGGGAAGACGAGTGCGGCGAAGATTTTCGCCAAAGCATTGAACTGTGAACAAGCCCCGGCAGCGGAACCGTGCAATGAATGCTCTTCTTGCCGGAGCATCGACGAAGGTTCGAATACAGATGTCATCGAATTCGATGCGGCTTCCAATTCACGGGTCGAGGAAATGCGGGAAATTATCGAGAAAGTGCGTTTTTCTCCAGCTAACTCCCGTTTCAAAGTATATATCATTGATGAAGTGCATATGTTATCGAACAGCGCATTCAATGCGTTATTGAAAACTTTGGAAGAACCGCCGGAACATGTCGTCTTCATTTTGGCGACAACAGAGCCGCATAAATTGCCGCTGACGATTATTTCGCGCTGCCAGCGGTTTGATTTTAAATCGCATACGCAAGTGGACATCGTCGCGCGGATGATCACAGTCTTGGAAGATGCCAAGATTCCTTATAATGAACAAGTACTGAAGATCATTGCCCAGGCAGCAGCGGGCGGCATGCGCGATGCGCTCAGCCTGCTCGACCAAGTGGTATCGTTCAGTGGAGATGAAATGACCATTGAAGATGCGCTTCTGGTTACGGGCTCCATCAGCCAGGATATGTTTTACGGCATTGCCGAAGCGCTGCTGAAGAAAGACGTCGGCCAAGCGTTGACCTTGCTTGAGCAATTGGCGCGCGACGGCAAAGACCCGGTGCGCTTAGTGGAGGACTTCATTACCTTCTTCCGCGACCTATTGCTGATCCAAACAGCGCCGGGGCTGCGCGATATGCTGGAGCTTGCCGCTTTCGAACCGCGTTTCGAAGAGCTGGCGGAACAGTTTGAAGCGTCGACGCTCTATAACTGGATTGATATTTTAACAAAGACCCAGCAAGAGATGCGCTTCTCGAATCATACGAAAATCTATATGGAAACGGCCCTCTTGAAGATGGTGCAGGCAGACGCACCCGTCCAAACCATAGGTGCAGGGGCGCCGTCTCCTGAACTCGAAGCAAAAGTCACGAGCCTCGAACAATTGGTGCGCGAATTGCAGCAGCAATTGAAAGATGGCGGTGGAGCAGCCAATGCGGCGCCTCAAGCCGAGCAGAAAAAGCGTCAGCGTTCGCAAAGTGCCTTTAAAATTCCAACTGGCCGCATTCAGGAAGTGCTGAAGAATGCAACGAAACCAGATATCCAGGCGATCAAAACCAATTGGGCGACCGTGATGGGGCAACTGCAGCGCTCGCATTCGGCATTGCTCAACGATGCCGAGCCGGTAGCGGCATCCCCAGATGCTTTTGTGTTAAAATTCAAGTATGATATTCATTGCCAGATGGCTTCTGAAAATCAGACTTTTGCCGCAGCGTTCAGCCAGTTGCTTGAGCAGTATACGGGCAAGGCCTACACGCCGGTTTACGTGCCGGATGCCAATTGGCTGAAAATCCGTGAAGAGTTTATCCGCAACGGCGGCTTGAAAAATGAAGGCGACGCGCAGGAACCGGAAGGGCAGGAAGAGAATCCGTTTTCCGGGGACGGCGCAAGCCTTGAAGAAGATCCATTCGTCTCTGAGGCGGAGCGGCTCTTCGGCAAAGATTTTGTCGAAGTCCATGATGATTAACGAATACAAAATTTGAGGAGGAACCAATTATGCGTGGTGGAGGAAATATGCAAGGCATGATGAAACAAATGCAGAAAATGCAAAAACAAATGGCGGAAGCTCAAGAAGAGCTCGGTACATTGAAATTTGAAGGAACAGCAGGCGGTGGAATGGTTAAAGTAACAGTTTCTGGCCATAAGGAAGTTCTTGATATCGCATTGGACCCAGCAGTTGTGGATCCGGAAGATGTTGAGATGCTGCAAGATACATTGATCGTTGCAACAAACGAAGCGTTTAAAAAAGCGGACGAGCATGCGAATTCCACAATGGGGAAATTCACGAAAGGTATGAATATCCCCGGCATGTTCTAGGAGGTAAGCGATAATGCACTACCCAGAACCTATTTCCAAACTGATGGAAAGCTTCATGAAGTTGCCAGGAATCGGGCCGAAAACAGCGGCCCGGCTGGCATTTTTTGTGCTCGGAATGAAAGAAGACACCGTGCTTGATTTCGCGAAAGCATTGGTCGATGCCAAACGTAATTTGAGCTTTTGCTCAGTTTGTGGCCATATTACCGATGTTGACCCATGTCAGATTTGCCAAGACACAAGCCGCGACCGGTCGATGATCTGCGTGGTCCAAGATCCAAAAGATGTCATTGCGATGGAGAAGATGCGTGATTACACAGGTCTTTATCACGTATTACAAGGTGCTATCTCACCAATGGATGGCATCGGGCCGGAAGACATCAATGTTCCATCGCTGTTGACCCGTCTTCAAGATGAAGAAGTGAAAGAGCTGATTTTGGCAACTAACCCGACGATTGAAGGGGAAGCGACCGCGATGTATATTTCCAGGCTAGTGCGTCCCTCTGGTATCCGGACGACGCGCATTGCCCATGGACTTCCTGTCGGAGGCGACTTAGAGTATGCGGATGAAGTCACACTTTCGAAAGCACTTGAAGGTCGGCGTGAACTTTCCTAAGCTTCGAATAAATGGAAAATATTCTGACAAATAATGATTCTTGTATAGTTATTCTTTTTGATTTAAATGAAGCTTATATAGAAGAAAGTCATTTATCCCCTTTGTTTAAATAGGGATGAATGGCTTCTTTTTCTTTAAGGAATAGTGGAGGAAATAAAGAAAGGTTTTTAAATATAATTTAATTTACCAAAAGTGTTGACTTTCTAAAGGCTGTGCTTTAGTATATTAAGAGTCGTCAGGAACGACAGCAAACATGAACCTTGAAAACTGAACAGCAAAACGTCAATAATACAGCCGCGAGTGATCGCGGCAAACGTACTGATCAGCGTATGCAGATCAAAGCGAATCGCGCGTCTTTTAGACGGCGATACGCCAGCAGTATTGAGCAATCAACTACTCTATAATGGAGAGTTTGATCCTGGCTCAGGACGAACGCTGGCGGCGTGCCTAATACATGCAAGTCGAGCGGAGATGTTGGAGCTTGCTCCAACATTTTAGCGGCGGACGGGTGAGTAACACGTGGGCAACCTGCCCTGCAGATCGGGATAACTCCGGGAAACCGGTGCTAATACCGAATAGTTTGCGGCCTCTCATGAGGCCACACGGAAAGACGGTTTCGGCTGTCACTGCAGGATGGGCCCGCGGCGCATTAGCTAGTTGGTGGGGTAACGGCTCACCAAGGCCACGATGCGTAGCCGACCTGAGAGGGTGATCGGCCACACTGGGACTGAGACACGGCCCAGACTCCTACGGGAGGCAGCAGTAGGGAATCTTCCGCAATGGACGAAAGTCTGACGGAGCAACGCCGCGTGAGTGAAGAAGGTTTTCGGATCGTAAAACTCTGTTGTGAGAGAAGAACAAGTACCAACTAACTACTGGTACCTTGACGGTACCTCACCAGAAAGCCACGGCTAACTACGTGCCAGCAGCCGCGGTAATACGTAGGTGGCAAGCGTTGTCCGGAATTATTGGGCGTAAAGCGCGCGCAGGCGGTCCTTTAAGTCTGATGTGAAAGCCCACGGCTCAACCGTGGAGGGTCATTGGAAACTGGGGGACTTGAGTGCAGAAGAGGAAAGTGGAATTCCACGTGTAGCGGTGAAATGCGTAGAGATGTGGAGGAACACCAGTGGCGAAGGCGACTTTCTGGTCTGTAACTGACGCTGAGGCGCGAAAGCGTGGGGAGCAAACAGGATTAGATACCCTGGTAGTCCACGCCGTAAACGATGAGTGCTAAGTGTTAGGGGGTTTCCGCCCCTTAGTGCTGCAGCTAACGCATTAAGCACTCCGCCTGGGGAGTACGGCCGCAAGGCTGAAACTCAAAGGAATTGACGGGGGCCCGCACAAGCGGTGGAGCATGTGGTTTAATTCGAAGCAACGCGAAGAACCTTACCAGGTCTTGACATCCCGCTGACCGCCTAGGAGACTAGGCTTTCCCTTCGGGGACAGCGGTGACAGGTGGTGCATGGTTGTCGTCAGCTCGTGTCGTGAGATGTTGGGTTAAGTCCCGCAACGAGCGCAACCCTTGATCTTAGTTGCCAGCATTCAGTTGGGCACTCTAAGGTGACTGCCGGTGACAAACCGGAGGAAGGTGGGGATGACGTCAAATCATCATGCCCCTTATGACCTGGGCTACACACGTGCTACAATGGACGGTACAAAGGGCTGCAAACCCGCGAGGGGGAGCCAATCCCAGAAAACCGTTCTCAGTTCGGATTGCAGGCTGCAACTCGCCTGCATGAAGCCGGAATCGCTAGTAATCGCGGATCAGCATGCCGCGGTGAATACGTTCCCGGGCCTTGTACACACCGCCCGTCACACCACGAGAGTTTGTAACACCCGAAGTCGGTGGGGTAACCCTTACGGGAGCCAGCCGCCGAAGGTGGGACAGATGATTGGGGTGAAGTCGTAACAAGGTAGCCGTATCGGAAGGTGCGGCTGGATCACCTCCTTTCTAAGGATTATATCGGAACCGATTCTTAACGGATCGGGTTGACGTTTTGCGTTCAGTTTTGAAGGTTCACTCCTTGCGGAGCACTTTCAAACTTGTTCTTTGAAAACTGGATAGATCGACATTGATTAAGAAACAAGCATCAAGTAGCGTGATCGCTTTGCGATCAACTTATTTTTTTTGACCATTCAGTGGTTAAGTTAATAAGGGCGCACGGTGGATGCCTTGGCACTAGGAGCCGAAGAAGGACGGCACTAACACCGATATGCCTCGGGGAGCTGTAAGTGAGCTGTGATCCGGGGATTTCCGAATGGGGAAACCCACTGTTCGTAATGGAGCAGTATCCATGTGTGAATACATAGCACATGAGAAGGCAGACTCAGGGAACTGAAACATCTAAGTACCTGAAGGAAGAGAAAGCAAATGCGATTCCCCAAGTAGCGGCGAGCGAAACGGGATCAGCCCAAACCAGAAGGCTTGCCTTCTGGGGTTGTAGGACACTCTATACGGAGTTACAAAGGAATGGATTAAGCGAAGCGACCTGGAACGGTCCGCAAGACAGGGTAATAGCCCCGTAGCTGAAAGTTCATTCCCTCCAGAGTGGATCCTGAGTACGGCGGAACACGAGAAATTCCGTCGGAATCCGGGAGGACCATCTCCCAAGGCTAAATACTCCCTAGTGACCGATAGTGAACCAGTACCGTGAGGGAAAGGTGAAAAGCACCCCGGAAGGGGAGTGAAATAGATCCTGAAACCGTGTGCCTACAAGTAGTTAGAGCCCGTTAATGGGTGATAGCGTGCCTTTTGTAGAATGAACCGGCGAGTTACGATTGCATGCAAGGTTAAGGTGAGAAGCCGGAGCCGCAGCGAAAGCGAGTCTGAATAGGGCGAATGAGTATGCAGTTGTAGACCCGAAACCAGGTGATCTACCCATGTCCAGGGTGAAGGTAAGGTAACACTTACTGGAGGCCCGAACCCACGCACGTTGAAAAGTGCGGGGATGAGGTGTGGGTAGCGGAGAAATTCCAATCGAACCTGGAGATAGCTGGTTCTCTCCGAAATAGCTTTAGGGCTAGCCTCAAGAAGAGAATCCTGGAGGTAGAGCACTGTTTGGACTAGGGGCCCATCCCGGGTTACCGAATTCAGACAAACTCCGAATGCCAGTGATTTATGCTTGGGAGTCAGACTGCGAGTGATAAGATCCGTAGTCAAGAGGGAAACAGCCCAGACCACCAGCTAAGGTCCCCAAATATCCGTTAAGTGGAAAAGGATGTGGCGTTGCTTAGACAACCAGGATGTTGGCTTAGAAGCAGCCATCATTTAAAGAGTGCGTAATAGCTCACTGGTCGAGTGACACTGCGCCGAAAATGTACCGGGGCTAAACGGATTACCGAAGCTGTGGATGGACATCGTAGATGTCCGTGGTAGGAGAGCGTTCTAAGGGCGTTGAAGTCAGACCGGAAGGACTGGTGGAGCGCTTAGAAGTGAGAATGCCGGTATGAGTAACGAAAGACGGGTGAGAATCCCGTCCACCGAATGCCTAAGGTTTCCTGAGGAAGGCTCGTCCGCTCAGGGTTAGTCGGGACCTAAGTCGAGGCCGATAGGCGTAGACGATGGACAACAGGTTGATATTCCTGTACCACCTCCCCGCCGTTTGAGTAATGGGGGGACGCAGAAGGATAGGGTGAGCGTGCCGTTGGTTGTGCACGTCCAAGTTGTGAGATGAGAAACGAGGCAAATCCCGTTTCTATGTACATCAAGCAGTGATGGCAAGAGGTTTACCTCAGAGTCCCTGATTTCACACTGCCAAGAAAAGCCTCTAGCGAGGCGGGAGGTGCCCGTACCGCAAACCGACACAGGTAGGCGAGAAGAGAATTCTAAGGTGAGCGAGTGAACTCTCGTTAAGGAACTCGGCAAAATGACCCCGTAACTTCGGGAGAAGGGGTGCTCTGGTAGGGTGTTACAGCCCGAGAGAGCCGCAGTGAATAGGCCCAGGCGACTGTTTAGCAAAAACACAGGTCTCTGCAAAACCGTAAGGTGACGTATAGGGGCTGACGCCTGCCCGGTGCTGGAAGGTTAAGGGGAGTGCTTAGCGCAAGCGAAGGTGCGAACCGAAGCCCCAGTAAACGGCGGCCGTAACTATAACGGTCCTAAGGTAGCGAAATTCCTTGTCGGGTAAGTTCCGACCCGCACGAAAGGCGTAACGATCTGGGCACTGTCTCAACGAGAGACTCGGTGAAATTATAGTACCTGTGAAGATGCAGGTTACCCGCGACAGGACGGAAAGACCCCGTGGAGCTTTACTGTAGCCTGATATTGAATTTTGGTGCAACTTGTACAGGATAGGTAGGAGCCAGAGAACCCGGAGCGCCAGCTTCGGGGGAGGCGTCGGTGGGATACTACCCTGGTTGTATTGAACTTCTAACCCACAAGCCTTAGCGGCTTGGGAGACAGTGTCAGGCGGGCAGTTTGACTGGGGCGGTCGCCTCCTAAAGAGTAACGGAGGCGCTCAAAGGTTCCCTCAGAATGGTTGGAAATCATTCGCAGAGTGTAAAGGCACAAGGGAGCTTGACTGCGAGACGGACAGGTCGAGCAGGGTCGAAAGACGGACTTAGTGATCCGGTGGTTCCGCATGGAAGGGCCATCGCTCAACGGATAAAAGCTACCCCGGGGATAACAGGCTTATCTCCCCCAAGAGTCCACATCGACGGGGAGGTTTGGCACCTCGATGTCGGCTCATCGCATCCTGGGGCTGTAGTCGGTCCCAAGGGTTGGGCTGTTCGCCCATTAAAGCGGTACGCGAGCTGGGTTCAGAACGTCGTGAGACAGTTCGGTCCCTATCCGTCGCGGGCGCAGGAAATTTGAGAGGAGCTGTCCTTAGTACGAGAGGACCGGGATGGACACACCGCTGGTGTACCAGTTGTTCTGCCAAGAGCATCGCTGGGTAGCTATGTGTGGCCGGGATAAGTGCTGAAAGCATCTAAGCACGAAGCCCCCCTCAAGATGAGATTTCCCATTGCGCAAGCAAGTAAGATCCCTCAAAGACGATGAGGTAGATAGGTTCGGGGTGGAAGCGTGGCGACACGTGCAGCTGACGAATACTAATCGATCGAGGACTTAACCAACAAACTGAAACGTGAGTTTCCCCCAATGTCGATTTATCCAGTTTTGAGCGAACAAGCTCAACAGAGTCCAGTGATGATGGCAAAGAGGCCACACCCGTTCCCATCCCGAACACGGAAGTTAAGCTCTTTTGCGCCGATGGTAGTTGGGGGTTTCCCCCTGTGAGAGTAGGACGTCGCTGGGCAAGTAGAAAGGCCGTTACCGGTTCATTCCGGTAGCGGTCTTTTTTGTATTGTTTTTGTAAAAACACAGCCCGGCTTTTCGAAAAGATGTGGCGTCCGGTATAATGGAATAAACTATGAATGAAAACGTGAGGATGCAAAGATTATGACTCAAAGACGTCCAGTGGTGGATGCATTATTGGAATTTCAGAGAAGACGGCCGATTTCATTTCATGTTCCTGGCCATAAAAACGGCCTGCTATCGGGTTTGCCGAAAGAATTAAAAGCGGCACTTGCCTATGATATGACAGAGTTGGAGGGCCTTGACGATTTACACGCCCCCAATGCGGCAATCAAGGAAGCAGAAGATTTACTGGCAGATGCGTATGGTTCGAAAAAAAGCTACTTTCTGGTGAACGGTTCAACTGCAGGAAACCTTGCGATGATTCATGCGGTCTGCGGAGAAGGCGATCCAGTAATTGTGCAGCGCAATTCGCATAAATCGATTTTCCATGCGCTTGAACTGGCCCATGTAAAACCAGTTTACGTAGCGCCTGAATGGGATGAGTCATCCAAAAGCGCTGCAGCTGTCGCCCTTTCTTCAATAGTGGCTGCCATAGATGAATATCCGGAAGCGAAAGCGGTCGTTTTGACATATCCAAGTTATTACGGTGTAGCTTCTGCTGAGCTAGAGGCAATTATTGAATTTTGCCATGAACGTAGGGTCCCCGTGCTGGTCGATGAAGCGCATGGGGCGCATTTAGCAGCGGGCGAGCCATTCCCGGTGAGTGCATTGGCTTATGGAGCCGATGTGGTGGTTCAGTCTGCACATAAAACTTTGCCAGCTATGACGATGGGTTCGTATCTTCATATAGCAGGAGAATTGGTGGAGGAAAGAATGATCAGGAAGTATTTGCGGATTTTTCAATCGAGCAGTCCTTCCTATCCCATTATGGCGTCTCTTGACGATGCGAGGGCATATATCCAAAATTATTCTGTTCATGATAAGCGCGATTTTCTCGAAAAACGCCTTTATTTTATTTCCAGTATCAGACGGATACCTTCTCTTGAAGTAGTGGAGACGGACGACCCGCTGAAATTATTGCTGCGGGTCGAAAATAGAGGGGGCTTTCAGCTGAAAGAGGCCTTGGAACAGACGGGTGTTTATGTGGAATTGGCGGACCTTTTTCAGGTGCTGTTAATCTTGCCGCTGTCAAAACCTTGGCATGCTTATCCGTATGCCGAAATACGCAGCCGCATCAAAGAAGCTGTGCAAAGTATGCGGTTATTGGAGAAACGTGCTCCAGGCTTTCGCCCTGGCTATCCAAAAGCTGTGACAACTCCTGAGCTGTCGTTTGAGGAAGTGGATTTATCGGTGCAGGAATGGGTGCCTTATACGAGGGCAATCGGCCGTATCTCGTCGGCTATGGTGACGCCTTATCCACCTGGCATTCCGCTGGTAACGGCAGGGGAGAAGTGGACTGTCGAAAAAGTGGAGGAGCTTTCGGATTATCTAGCGGCTGGTGCGGAGATACAAGGGGAACATCGTTTGTCGGAAAAGCTGGTTTCAGTTATCCCGTGGTGAGTAGAACGAACGCTTGGGTGGTATACAATAGCATATGCGAAAGCGAATGTGGGGGTAATAGTATGGAACAGGAAAAGTACGCAATCATCGATATTGGCTCGAATACCATCCGATTGGTTATTTATACGCGGGATAAGAGCGGGCGTTTTTCAGAAAGTGAGAACGTTAAGGCGGTTGCCCGTCTGCGCAATTATTTAACGGATGATAATACGCTCTCAGAAGAAGGCATACAAGTATTGATCGATACCTTGAAGAGCTTCCAGGAAGTGACTCGCCACCATCAGCTCGAAGCGATTAAATGCGTTGCGACGGCTGCTGTGCGGCAGGCCAAGAACCAGGAAGCCATTATACAGCGCGTTGGCGAGGAGACGGATTTTACGATGCGCATCCTATCGGAATACGAAGAAGCGCATTATGGTTATTTGGCCGTGGTCAATTCGATGTCGTATAAAAGCGGCATTACGGTCGATATCGGCGGTGGCAGTACGGAACTGACTTTATTCGAAGGCCGTGAACTCATTCATTTCCACAGTTTTCCGTTTGGTGCCTTATCGCTGAAGAAGCAGTTTATCGAAGGGGACACCCCAAAAAACAGTGAACTGAAAGCATTGCGGGAGTTTCTCGAAACTCAGTTTTTGACACTCGACTGGATTGAAGCGAAGAAATTGCCGTTGATCGGAATTGGAGGCAGTGCGCGGAACTTGGCACAGATTCACCAAGAGAAAATCGACTATCCACTCTCCGGTGTCCATCAATACACTATGAAGCGGAAAGAAGTAGAAGAGATAAATAAATGGCTGGGATCGATGAAATTTGACGATTTGCAGCGAGTGGAAGGATTGTCGAGTGACCGGGCAGATATCATCCTTCCGGCGGTGGAAGTGTTCAATTGCCTGATGGAATTGATCGGTTCTGAGCTTTTTGCCTTGAGCCGAAAAGGGTTGCGGGATGGCGTATTTTATGAGGAAATGACCAAAGATTTCGAGATGCCGGTGTTTCCGAACGTCATTGAGGAAAGTTTCTACGATTTGGCGATCGACTACGACATTAATTTGACGCATGCCATCCATGTGACCAATAGCTCGCTGATGATTGTACGGGAATTGGAAGAGCAGGGGCTTCTCGAATTGACGGAGAAGGATCATCAATGGGTTCGCCTCGGCAGTTCGATGTACAATCTTGGTTCGTACATCGACTCTGAATCGAGCAACCAGCATACCTTCTACCTGCTGGCGAACCGGACCATCGATGGTCTTTTGCATAAAGAACGCATCATTGTCGCCTTGCTTGCTTCCTATAAAAACAAGAACCTATTCAAACGCAATGCAGCTCTCTATGAAGACTGGTTTACGGAAGATGAGTTGGATAAATTCAATATCATTGGAGCAGTCATTAAATTCGCTTATAGTTTGAATGCGACGAAACGCGATATTGTCGAAGACATCCAGTTGGAATCGAAAAAAGAAGAGCTCATTTTCTCTATCCAATGCCGTGAAGACTGGAAACCGGAGCAATACCAGGTCGAGAAGCAGAAAAAGCATTTGGAGAAGCTGTTAAAGAAAACGATCACTGTCCACTTTCATGAATGAATGAAACCTGAGGGGGAGTTTTGCCGTGGGAAAGAAAAAGGAAGACATGATCCAATTGAACAATCCTTCTTATTACAATAACCGCGAACTGAGTTGGCTGGCATTCAATGAACGGGTGTTGCAAGAAGCGCTTGACCCGCGCAATCCGCTGCTCGAAAAGCTTAAGTTTCTGGCGATTTTCAGTTCCAATTTGGATGAGTTTTTTATGGTCCGTGTGGCGGGATTACAGGATCAAGTAAAGGTGGGCTTTAATAAGCCTGAGAACAAAGCCGGGATGACGCCAAAGCAGCAATTGCATAAGATTGCCTTGAAGAATCATCAATTGGTGAATTTGCAATACGACACCTTGCGTAAAATATTATATCCCAAGCTTCAGAAAGAACATGTCCATTTCCTGAAAGTAAGGGAATTGAACGATTCGCAGCGAGAGGCTTTAGAGGTTTATTTCGATGAGCATATTTTTCCTGTATTGACCCCGATGGCGATTGATGCGTACCGCCCATTTCCAATGCTATTGAATAAAAGCATCAATTTGGCGGTAGTATTGGAAGACACGGCAAAAGAAGTGGATTCTGAACAACGGACTCGAACAGCTATTGTGCAATTGCCTGCAATGCTTGAGCGGTTTGTTCAATTGCCGGAAAACGGCGGATTGCGCAAGTTATTGCTGCTCGAAGACGTCATCGGTTTCTTTATCGGCAAGTTGTTTCATGGCTATGAAGTCAAATCGACGACTGCCTTCCGCATCACCAGAAATGCGGATATGACGATACACGAAGAAGGCGCGCGCGATTTGCTCAAAGAAATTGAAGAAGAGTTGAGAAAGCGCAAATGGGGGGCTGCCGTTCGTCTTGAAGTGCAAAAAGACGGATTGGATCCCGTTATTTTGGACTATTTGATGGATGAGTTGGAAGTGCATCCGAAAGACGTCTATGAAATTGATGGATTTCTGGACTTGACGGTATTTTTCGGTTTTTACAAAAAGATGGCCCCGATATGGGAGCATTTGGTCTATGAAGGGAAGATTTCGCAATTGCCGGTAGGGATGGAGAACGGCAAGGCGATTTTTGCAAAAATCGCCGACGAAGATGTTTTTTTGCATCATCCTTATGAATCGTTCGAGCCGGTAGTTGAGTTTATTTCGGAAGCGGCGGATGACCCTGATGTGCTCGCAATCAAACAGACTTTATACCGTGTCAGCGGGGATTCGCCGGTGATCAATGCCTTGAAGCGGGCAGCGGAAAACGGCAAGCAAGTGACCGTGCTTGTCGAATTGAAGGCGCGTTTCGATGAGGAAAATAATGTGCACTGGGCGAAAGAACTGGAAAAAGCGGGCTGTCACGTCATTTATGGGATGACCCATTTAAAGACCCATAGCAAAATCACTCTTGTGGTACGCAAAAAACAAGGGCGTATCGAGCGTTTTGTCCACCTTGGGACCGGCAATTACAACGATCAGACGGCAAAAATCTATACCGATATGAGCCTGTTCACCTCGAAAAAGGAAATCGGCATCGATGCGACGAATTTCTTCAATTATTTGAGCGGGTACACGGAGAAGCCAGAATTCCATTATCTATCGGTGGCGCCATTTTCGATCAGGAAAGACATTCTTCATTTGATCGATTCCGAAATCCGTTACGAGAAGAAGTACGGCAATGGCCATATTGTGGCTAAAATGAACTCGTTGACCGATAAAAGTATCATCATGAAGCTGTATGAAGCGTCGCGTGCCGGGGTCAAGATCGATTTGATCGTCCGGGGGATTTGCTGCTTGCGACCGGGGATTCCGGGAGTGAGCGACAATATTCGCGTGCGCAGCATTGTCGGGCGCCTGCTTGAACATAGCCGCGTTTATTATTTTCATCAGAACGGCAAAGAAAAAACCTTTTTGTCCTCTGCGGACATGATGACGAGAAATTTGAACAACCGCATTGAAATCCTTTTTCCGATTCTCGATAAGCGGGTGAAAGGGCAAGTGTGGGACATTCTCGAGCTCGGGCTGAGGGACAATGTCAAAGCCCGTCAACAGGACGAGGAAGGCAATTATGGCTATGTCCGGCGAATCGAAGGGCAAGCGGTGATTGATAGCCAAATGGAACTGTTCGAGCGCGCATACCAAGTGGCGGAAGACGAGGAATAAGGTCAAAAGGAAGTTGTGAAACAGCTTGTTTTTGCGTTATAGTGGGTAAGGTTTTAGTTAAAAGACAAGGGAACAGGTGAAAATATGAGTTATTTTATTACGCTAGAAGGCGGCGAAGGATCGGGCAAGACAACGGCGCTGGCGAAGCTGGCAGAACGCTTGACGGTTGATGGATTTGAAGTGGTGACAACGCGTGAACCGGGGGGCATTGAAATTGCGGAGAAAATACGCGAAGTCATCCTGGACCGGACGCATACGGCGATGGATGCCCGGACAGAAGCGCTATTATACGCAGCAGCAAGGCGCCAGCATTTGGTGGAACGTGTGCTGCCGGCGCTTCAGGCAGGGAAAATCGTGTTATGCGACCGTTTTGTCGATAGTAGCCTCGCTTACCAGGGCCATGCACGCGGGCTTGGCCTGGACGATGTACTGGCGATCAATGAATTCGCTATCGAAGGGCATATGCCTGAATTGACTCTATATTTCGATGTCAATCCGAAAACGGGGCTTGCGCGCATCGACCTCGATCAAGGACGTGAATTCAATCGCCTGGACGAGGAGTCACTGGCGTTTCATTACAAAGTGAGGGAAGGCTATTTGCTATTGCTCGGCCGTTACCCGGAACGCATGCAGCTGATCAATGCGGAAAATGAGTTAGATGAAGTGGTGGCGGATGCGTATGAAGCATTGCAGCGCTTCTTGGCTGAAAAACAATAATGGATTGCCGGCAGCCCTGTTCGTTAAGGGCTTTTTTTTCATGGACGGAATCAACGGCTTTGTGCATATAGTCATGAATTTTTCGCATTGCCTAAAGGAAAGATGTGACGGCACGTTCGCCGTTCGTGTTATACTAATACATAGAGAAGCAACCAAAAAAGGAGTGAGTGCTGATGAAACTCGTCGTTGCAGTGGTACAGGATCAAGACAGTAACCGCTTATCCAATGCGTTGACGAAAAATGATTTCCGGGCTACCAAGCTTGCCAGTACGGGAGGGTTCTTGCGCTCAGGAAATACCACCTTTTTGATCGGGGTCGACGATAGCCGCGTCCCGAAATTGATGGATTTGATCCGCGACAATTGCCGTGCGCGCGAACAGATGGTGGCGCCGGTTTCCCCGATGGGCGGAAATGCGGATTCCTATATACCGTATCCGGTCGAAGTGGAAGTGGGCGGGGCAACGATTTTCGTCTTGCCGATCGAACAGTTCCAGCAATTTTAAGCAGCAGCAGCTGTGTCGTCCGCACTACCCGTGATCCATCTGGAACACGGGATTTTTTACAAAGTTTGAAGGTGGAATCATGCACAAAACCATAGAAGAATTGCAGGACATGCAGCCGGTCGTAGTGAAACGGCTGCAAGGGGCGTATGCCAATGACCGTCTGGCCCATGCGTATCTACTCGAAGGGCCATCGGGTTCCGGGAAAAAGGAACTGACACATTTTTTTGTCAAATTATTATTATGTGAAACACCGATTGATAATGTTCCATGTGAAACATGCCGCAGCTGCAAATTGTATGAAAGCGGCAATCATCCGAATATTTTATTCATAGAACCGGATGGGCAGAACATCAAAATCGATCAGATCCGTGACTTGATTTATACGATGAACAAGACAGCGCTCAACAGCGGGCGTAAAATCTATGTCATCGAACAGGCAGATCGGATGAATAACTCATCTGCCAATGCCTTGCTGAAGTTTTTGGAAGAACCGGAAGCGAATGTGACCGCGCTATTATTGACGGAGCGCTTGAATGCCATCATGAGCACAATCCGTTCCCGCTGCCAACTGTTGTCATTCCAGCCACTGTCCCGGCCGAAATTGATGGAACGCTTGATGGCAAATGGTATGACAGGATCGATGGCTGCGACAGTGAGCATGTTGACGCAAAGCGAACAGGAAGCGAAGCGGCTGAGCGAAGAAGAGCAATTTGCCGACGAGCGGAAACTAGTGTTGAAGCTAGTTGAGACAGTAGGAGGCAATGTCCACGAGGCATTACTTTTGATTCAATCTGATTGGTTGCCGTTGTTCAAGGAAAAAGAAGATGCCGAAAGAGGGCTCGACATGTTATTATTTGCATATCGGGACATCGCGACAGTGAAAGCGGGTCTTGAGACTGCACGCACATATCCGGACATGGAAGAAACTTGGAAGCAGATGGCGCTTCAACGTTCGTTCGATGTATTGTCCAGGCAGTTGCAGGCAGTGTTACAAGCCAAACAGCAATTGCCGCGCAATATGAACCGGACACTGTTGATGGAGCAATTAATGCTGAATCTGCAGGAGGGGTAGACAATTGTATAAAGTAATAGGAGTCCGCTTCAAGAAAGCGGGTAAAATATATTATTTCGATCCAGGCGAAGCACTGATCGAAAAAGACGATTATGTCATTGTGGAAACAGCGCGGGGCATCGAGTATGGCAAAGTGGTCGTCCCAGTAAAAGAAGTCGGCGAAAACGATGTCGTTCTGCCGCTGAAGCAAGTGGTTCGCGCCGCCACTGAACGCGACCGCTTGCAAGTGGAAGAAAACCGTTCGGAAGCGGAGCGCGCGTTTGAAGTCGGAACGGAAAAAATCGAGTCCCACCGTTTGGATATGAAGTTGGTCGATGTGGAATACACATTCGACCGCAATAAAGTCATTTTCTATTTCACCGCAGAAGGCCGCGTCGATTTCCGTAACCTGGTGAAAGACTTGGCATCGATTTTCCGTACGCGCATTGAACTGCGCCAGATCGGCGTGCGCGATGAGGCGAAAATGCTCGGCGGTATCGGGCCATGCGGGCGCATGCTATGTTGTTCGACTTTCCTCGGCGATTTTGAGCCAGTGTCGATCAAGATGGCGAAAGACCAGAACTTGTCGCTGAATCCGTCAAAAATCTCAGGGCTTTGCGGGCGTTTGATGTGCTGCTTGAAATATGAGAACGACGAATACGAACAAGCGAAAAAGGAAATGCCGGATATTGGTGCGCGTGTCGAAACACCAGATGGCACTGGCCGCGTCGTCAGCTTGAACTTGCTTGAGAGAGTATTGAAAATCCGCCTGGCAGAACAAGACCAGACGCTGGAATATACATTGGATGAAATCATGAACCAAGGGACGAGAGCGTGAGGTGGTGGTATCAGTGAAAGAAAAGAACTTTTTGGATACAGTCATGGATTTTGAACAGCAATTGGAATCGATGCAAGAGCAGTTCCGTGATTTGAAAACAGTGGTAGCGCGGACGATGGAAGAGCATCATGCGCTGCAATTGGAAAATCATCATTTGCGTGCCCGCCTCGATGAACTGAACGAAAAAGTGCCGGAACCGGAAAAAGTCGACCCGGTCAAATTGAAGAAAGCCGTGATGGATATCGGGGAAGGCTACGACAACTTGGCACGCCTGTACCATGAAGGCTACCACGTCTGCAACGTCCATTTCGGCAGCTCCAGAAAAGGCGACGACTGCCTGTTTTGTTTATCTTTCCTAAATAAGCAAAACTAACAAAGAAAAGCGAGGCCGCCTGCTCAGGTCCGACAGGCATAAGACAAGTTCCCGAAGCGGCGCTTTTTGCCGCACAGGGAAATGGGCTTATGACCCGAGGAGCTAGGCGTTCGAGCTGGACCACAAGAAAAGCGTAGGCAGCCGAATGGAAGCTAAGCTAAGAGCGCGACGTCCTGTCGCAACGCTTAGCTGTCCCACATCCTGTGGCCCTCCGACAAGCACAAGATGGTTTGCTGAAGCGGCGTACTTTGCCGCATAAGCAAACTGGCTTGTGACCTCGAGGGTCTGGCTGTCGAAGCCTAGACATAAAGGAGAAAAGCCGAAACGGCCGTTCTGGCAGGGCAGGCACAATCATGAACTAGAACCAACAGGCTTCCGACACTTCGTGTGGCGGCAGCCTTTTATTATGGCAGGAGTGAACGATATGTTAACAGATGACGAACGGCTGGATTATTTGCTGGCGGAAAACTTGCGCATTATCCAGAGCCCTTCGGTATTTTCCTTTTCCTTGGACGCGGTGCTATTGGCGCGTTTTGCCTATGTGCCGAAAAAGCGAGGCCGAATTGTCGATTTGTGTACGGGCAATGGGGCGATTCCGTTATTTTTGAGCGCCCGCACCGAATCGACGATCACGGGCGTCGAATTGCAGCCGCGGCTGGCTGGGATGGCGCGGCGCAGCATTGAATTCAATGGCCTCGACGGACAGATCGACATTATCGAAGGCGACGTGAAAGAAATCCCTGCGCAGCTCGGCTACGAGAAATTTGATACGGTAACATGTAATCCGCCGTATTTCCCGGCGCATGATATGAGCGATAAAAACTTAAGCGAACACATGGCGATTGCGCGCCACGAACTGCACCTGACATTGGACGAAGCGGTGCGGTCTGCGAGCCAGCTGTTGAAGCAAGGCGGCAAGGCGGCGTTTGTCCACCGCGCAGGCCGCTTGATCGACATCATGGCGGCGATGCGCAACAACCGGTTGGAGCCAAAACGAATCCGTCTTGTCTACCCGAAAGCGGGAAAAGAAGCGAATACTTTATTGATTGAAGGCATCAAAGACGGCAAGCCGGATTTGAAAGTATTGCCACCTTTGATCGTTTACGGAGACGACGGCGAATACACGGAAGAAGTGCGAGGTTTGCTGTATGGAAGTGAACAATGAGCATTATTTCTACGTGCTTGAATGCGGAGATGGGTCGTATTATGCGGGATATACAAATGATTTAGAGAAACGCTTGGCCAAGCATGAAAGCGGGAAAGGCGCGAAATATACGCGGTCCCGCGGCCCGTTGACGCTCCTTTACCACGAGTCATTCGAAACAAAGCCGGAAGCGATGAAAGCGGAATACGCCTTCAAACAATTGAGCAAGGCGGAAAAAATCGCCTATATTCAGGACGGAAAGGCGGAACGGACATGAAATCACAGAAAAGTTTCAGTGGCGAACAAACGACGCTTTATTTAGTGGCGACGCCGATCGGCAATTTGGAAGACATGACGGTGCGTGCGCTGCGGCTGTTAAAAGAAGTGGACGTCATTGCGGCGGAAGATACGCGCAACACCAAGAAGCTTTGCAATTATTTTTCCATCGACACGCCGTTAGTCAGCTATCATGAACACAATCAGGACAGCGGGGGAGAGAAAATCCTGCGCTATTTGGCAGAAGGCAAATCGGTGGCCTTGGTCAGCGATGCCGGCATGCCGTGCATTTCCGATCCTGGGGAAGACATTGTGAAAAAAGCGGTCGATGCGGGTTATCCGGTCGTTCCGGTACCGGGTGCGAATGCGGCACTCAGCTCATTGATCGCTTCTGGCCTCACGCCGCAGCCGTTTTTATTTTACGGGTTCCTATCGCGCAATAAGAAAGCGCGTCAGGCGGAACTTGAGAAATTGAGCCAAAAAGAAGAAACACTGTTGTTTTACGAGGCGCCGCATCGCTTGAAAGATAGCTTGAAAAGCCTGACGATGGTGTTTGGCGGCGATCGTCGGATTGTGTTGGCCAGGGAAGTGACCAAAAAATTCGAGGAGTTTTTGCGCGGAAGTTTAGAAGAAGCAGTCACTTGGTCGGAATCAAATGAAATCCGCGGCGAATTCTGCTTGGTGGTTGAAGGCAACTCGGAGCCTGATGTGCTGGAAGTGGATGAGTGGTGGAAAGAACTGACATACGAACAACATGTCACTCAGTTGATGGAACAAAAACAAATTTCTTCAAAAGAAGCGATTAAGGAAGCGGCAAAAGCGCGCGGCCTGCCGAAGCGGGACGTGTACGAAGCATTCCATAAAGATTGAAACGAACCCATAAAAAAAAGCCGGTGTGCATAGGCACGCCGGTTTTTTATTTCTTCAAATTGCTTTGGATTTCTTTGACAAGCTGTTCCGCGCCTTCTGGGCTGAGGATCAATTTGCCGCCAACCAATTGCATGTTCTCATCGGAAACTTCACCAGTTACCGCACATGTCATATTTGGCATATATTTTTTCAAGATAATTTTGTCGTCGTCGACATAAATCTCCAACGCGTCTTTCTCTGCAATTCCAAGCGTACGACGCAATTCAATCGGAATAACTACGCGGCCCAGTTCATCCACTTTACGTACAATACCAGTCGATTTCATAATCATTAGCCCCTTTCAATTTTAGCGGCAGAATTCGTCAAAATTCGACATTTACCACTTCTTGTCATAAATCATACCAAGTAATGTCAATTAGGTCAATAAAAAACTATGGATTTCATAATAAATTTTGGGTTATTGAGGCAAATACCCGTTATTTCGTTATTTTTTTGCCATTTATTTTCCTGCCACCCTATTTTGGGAGGAAGCTCCAATTCTGGAACTCGGCTTTTCCTTGCGGGAGGAAACATTGTACAAAATTCGTGACTTCGTTAAAATAAAGGATATACAAAAAAACTGGAGGAATTTTTCGTGACTGCCAAGAACAAGACATTTTACCTGACGACTCCCATTTACTATCCGAGCGGAAAATTCCATATCGGGACGGCTTACACGACCGTTGCATCCGACGCCATGGCCCGTTATAAACGCCTGCGCGGCTTCGATGTCCGTTTTTTGACGGGCATGGATGAGCACGGCCAAAAAATCGAAGAAAAAGCCCGAGAAGCCGGCAAAGAACCGCAAGTCTTTGTCGATGACATGGCTGAGGCGGCGAAAAAAGTATGGGAAGTCATGGACATTAGCTATGACGACTTTATCCGTACGACAGAAGCCCGCCACAAGGAAGGGGTAGAGAAAATCTTCCAAACTTTCCTCGACAATGGTGACATCTACAAGGGGGAATACGAAGGCTGGTATTGCACGCCTTGCGAATCCTTCTTCACTGAATCGCAGCTTGAAGATGGCAATTGCCCGGATTGCGGCCGCCCAGTGCACAAAGTGAAAGAAGAATCGTATTTCTTCAATATGAAAAAGTACGCAGATCGCTTGCTTGATTATTACGACAAGCACGTCGAGTTCATCGAGCCGGAATCGCGCAAAAATGAAATGGTCAATAATTTCATTAAGCCCGGCCTTGAAGATTTGTCTGTTTCCCGGACTTCATTCGACTGGGGCATCCCGGTTCCTGGAGATCCGAAGCATGTCATCTATGTATGGGTCGATGCGTTGTCGAATTACATCACGTCACTCGGCTATGGCTCGAATGACGAAACTGATTTCAATAAATACTGGCCAGCGGATGTGCATGTGGTCGGGAAAGATATCGTGCGTTTCCATACGATCTATTGGCCGATCTTCCTCATGGCGCTTGACTTGCCGTTGCCGAAGAAAGTATTCGCACACGGCTTCATCATGATGAAAGACGGCAAAATGTCGAAATCGAAAGGCAATGTCGTTTATCCGGAAATGCTCGTGGAGCGCTACGGGCTGGATGCGGCGCGTTATTTCCTTTTGCGTGAACTGCCATTCGGATCCGACGGCGTGTTCTCTCCGGAATCCTTCGTCGAGCGCACCAATTACGACTTGGCGAATGACCTTGGGAACTTGTTGAACCGCACCGTTTCGATGATCAATAAATATTTCGACGGTGAAGTGCCGCAAGTCGAGGGCTTCAAGACCGATTTCGATGAGACTTTGCAGACGATCGCGAAAAACACAGTCGCTGTTTACGAAGAACATATGGAAAAAATGCAGTTCAGCTTGGTGTTAAGCGAAGTGTGGACATTGATTTCGCGCACCAATAAATATATCGATGAAACGCAGCCATGGGTATTGGCGAAAGATGATGGCGACCGCACACAACTCGCGTCGGTCATGGCGCATCTCGCCGAGAGCTTGCGCATGACGGCCGTTATGCTGCAGCCATTCTTGCCGAATGCACCGAAGCAGATCATCGAGCAGCTCGGCCTTACGCCGGAGTTCCTCGAATGGCAGACATTAGAATCATTCGGCGCGATTCCTGCAGGTACGACCGTCGTGAAAAAAGGCACGCCGATTTTCCCGCGTCTTGAAGTAGAACCGGAAGTGGCGTATATCCGCGATCAAATGCGGGGAGGGGCCGCTCCGAAAGAAGAGCCGGCCCAAACCGTTCCTGAAAAGCCGGACGTCCCTGAAATTACGATTGAGGATTTCATGAAAGTGGATTTGCGCGTGGCCACGGTTACGGCATGCGAACCGGTGAAGAAGACCGATAAGCTATTGAAGCTTCAAGTGGACATGGGCTATGAAACACGCCAAGTCGTTTCCGGCATCGCAGAGCATTATAAGCCGGATGAACTCGTCGGCCAAAAAGTCATCATTGTCGCCAACTTGAAACCAGTTAAGCTGCGCGGTGAATTATCGCAAGGCATGATTCTTGCCGGGCAGCAAAACGGTTACTTGACGATCGCTTCTGTAGACCAAAAGTTACCGAACGGCACACAAGTTAAGTAAATATTCATGTGACAGCCTACTCAGTTGAGTAGGCTGTTTTTTTGTGTTAAAGGACTTAATAACCATGAAAAAAGCTAAAAACAATGGAATGTCTTTAAAACATCATGTTTTGTAATCCAAATGTAATATGGCTGTGAAGAAAGAAATGGCCTCAACCCGTACAATGTAACCTATGTAAAGGAGACTGATGAAGATGTTTATCGATACCCATGTCCATTTAAACGCCGATCAATACGACGAAGATTTGAAGGAAGTCATCGATCGCGCGCTAAACAGCAAGGTGGAGAAAATGGTCGTCATCGGTTTTGACCGGAAAACGATCAAACGCGCCATTGAATTGGCCGAGCAATATGACTTTATCTATGCCGTTGTCGGCTGGCATCCTGTTGATGCGATCGATTGCACAGATGAAGACCTCGAATGGATCGAACAATTGGCCGCTCACGAAAAAGTAGTCGGCATCGGCGAAACGGGCCTTGATTACCATTGGGATAAATCCCCGAGAGATATCCAACAACAAGTATTCCGCAAGCAGATCCAGCTCGCGAAACGCGTCAATTTGCCGATTATCATTCATAATCGCGAAGCCACGGAAGACGTGCTCACGATCTTGCGCGAAGAAGACGCACAACAAGTCGGAGGCGTCATGCATTGCTTCGGCGGCAGCGTGGAAACGGCACAAGAGAGCATCAAGATGAATTTCATGATTTCACTCGGCGGGCCGGTAACGTTCAAAAACGCCAAAAAGCCGAAAGAAGTAGCAGCTGAAATCCCGCTGGAGTATTTGATGATCGAGACCGACGCCCCTTATCTTGCACCACATCCTTACCGCGGCAAACGCAACGAACCTTCCTACGTGCCGCTAGTGGCGGAAGAGATTGCCCGCTTGAAAGAGTTGCCGGTCGAAACGGTCGCTGAAGCAACAACGGAAAATGCAAAACGATTCTATAAATTGTCATAAATGCTGGTTAATTGAAAAAACATATGCGTTGACATGCAAGTGGGGCGCACCTATAATCACTCAGGTGTATAAAGGAGGAGTTATTTTTGACAAAAGAGGCAAATAATACCAACAATAATAAATCATTTAAAAGGAAGTCGGTAGCGGTCAGCATCGCGACGATTCTCTTGTTCGCAGCAGTATTGGCTTTCGCGATTTTCGAAGGCACTAAAAATACGGTGACGATTACAGCGAACGGGGAAACAGAAGAAATTCGCACACATGCTGAAACAGTGGGCGATATATTGAACGAGCAGGCGATTGAAGTCGGGAAAGACGATTTCCTCAGCCACTCAGCCGATACGAAGATCGAAGGCGACGCCGCGATCGAATGGGATGAAGCAGAACAATACGCAGTAACCGTTGACGGAGAAACCCGTTCAGCGTGGACGACTGAGAACACCGTCTCCGCTATTTTGGAAAAAGCGGAAATTGAAGTGACAAAGCATGACAAAGTAAGCCCTGCACTCGATGAAACCGTCGATGAAGAAACAGTGATCGACGTAGAGAAAGCGTATGAAGTCACCATCGTGGATGGCGGAAAAGACAAAAAAGTCTGGTCCACTTCGACTACGGTCGCTGACTTTTTAAAACAGCATAGTATTGAGCTAAGCAAACTAGACCGCGTAGAACAAGACATGGAAGAACTCGTTCTTCCAAACTCGGAAGTTGAGGTCGTGCGTGTAGAAAAAGTCACCGATGTAGTGGAAGACGCTGTGAAGTATGCAGTGGAAACGAGAAAAGATTCTTCTCTCTTGAAAGGCAGCGAAAAGCTCGTCCAAAAAGGGCAGAATGGGTTGGTTGAGAAAACTTACGAAATCGTGAAAGAAAACGGCAAAGAAGTAAAACGTGAATTGAAAAAAGAAAAAGTCGTCAAAGAACCGAAACAGCAGATCTTGGCTGTGGGGACGAAAACAGTCGTAGCCAGCGTTTCGCGCGGCACAGCGAAAAAAGAAGCAGCCGCGCCTAAACAGGCATCGGTGAAAAAAGCGGCAGCGCCAGTGAAAAAAGAAGCAACACCAGTGAAACAAGCTTCGGTGAAAGCCGAGAAAGCTGCAGCTCCAAAAGCGGTGGCAAAAGCTCCTGAAAAGGCTCCTGAAAAAGCGAAAGCTGCACCACAGCCAGCGAAAAAAGAAGCCGCTTCTGAACCTGCAGGCGGCAAGGAATTCTACGTATCTGCCACAGCTTACACGGCTAGCTGCACAGGCTGCTCTGGCATCACGGCAACGGGCATCAACTTGAAAGCGAACCCGGGCCTTAAAGTGATTGCAGTTGACCCAAGCGTCATTCCACTCGGTTCAAAAGTATGGGTGGAAGGTTACGGCAATGCTATCGCAGGCGATACAGGCGGAGCAATCAAAGGCAACAAGATCGATTTGTTCATGCCGAACCGTTCCGATGCCATTGCATTCGGGCGCAAGCAAGTGAAAGTTAAAATCCTTAACTAATCGAATACAGTATTATAGAAGGAAAAGCTTTCCCGGAGTGTCGGGAAAGCTTTTTCAGGCTTTCAAAAAAGATTTAGAATACCGTGTTTTACGAAGCTTATCGCTCGCTTTCCGTGGGGCGGGAATCGAGCCTCCTCGTCACTAAAACCGTTGCTCCCACATCTGCTCGGCAGATGCGTCGCAAATGAATGTGCTCAGCACAGCTTCGCTTATTCATTGCCTGTGGGGTCTCTCAAACCCGCTGATCCCACAGGAAAGATAAGGTCGAACTACGTGAGAACTTATCTTTGCGAAGTAATGCGCAGCACTATTGAGCAGAAGGGGGTACGAGCGAACGCTTCTTCAAACACTGAAAAAGTCCGCTTTGTATTAAATACATGAAAGTATCTATTTCTCGAAAATAGAGAAGGCTATCAACTAATTCAACACTCTAAAAAGCTTTTTACATGTTTGCCGGAAGCGCGGTAAAATGGATGAGATCTGCAGAAACGAGGAATAGACCATGAAGATACAAGAAGTGATTGTAGTCGAAGGAAAAGACGATACAGTGGCGATTAAGCGGGCTGTGGGCGCCGATACGATCGAAACGAACGGTTCCGCCATCTCAAACGAGACTTTGCGGCGCATTATGCATGCCGAGGAGAAGCGGGGCGTCATTGTCTTCACCGATCCCGATTATCCGGGCAGGCGGATTCGTGCTATTATTGAAGAACACGTGCCGCATGCCAAGCACGCCTTTTTAGCGAAAGAAAAGACCATCGCCAAAAATGGCAAAGGGCTTGGCATTGAACATGCCAGTGATGAAGACATCCGTCAAGCGCTCGAAGCGGTCTATACGCCGCTGACAGCAGAGCGGCCGGTGGAAATCACCTTAGAGGATTTGATCGACGCCCGGCTCATCGCCCATCCATCAGCGAAAGCCCGCAGGACCGAGCTCGGGGAAGCGCTCAACATCGGCTATACGAACGGCAAGCAGCTGCACAAGCGCCTGCATGTGTTCGGCATCACCAAACAGCAGTTTATCGACGCAGTGCAAGCGTTAACCCAGGAGGACAGAACATGACCAAAGATATAGCAACACCGATCCGTACGCAAGAGATCATGGCCAAACACGGCCTGACGTTCAAGAAAAGCCTCGGCCAGAACTTTTTGATCGACCCGAATATTTTACGCAAAATCGTCTCCCAGGCAGGCCTTACAAAAGCTTCGGCCGCCATTGAAATCGGCCCCGGTATCGGTGCATTAACCGAGCATTTGGCGAGAGACGCCGGAAAAGTATTGGCGTTTGAAATCGACCAGCGGCTATTGCCGGTATTAGCGGACACCTTGTCGCCTTACGACAACGTCCAAGTGATCCATTCCGATATTTTGAAAGCGGACGTCGAAAGAGCGATACAAGAAGAACTGGCCGGCTTTGACGACATCATGGTCGTCGCCAACTTGCCTTACTACGTGACGACACCGATTATCCTGAAATTATTGCTTGAGAAGCTGCCGATCCGCGGCATGGTCGTCATGCTGCAAAAAGAAGTAGCGGAGCGCATCACGGCAAAACCCGGCACGAAAGCATATGGTTCCCTGTCGATCGCGATCCAGTATTATACGGAAGCTGACTATGCCATGACCGTGCCGAAGTCAGTGTTCATGCCGCAGCCGAATGTCGACTCCGCAGTCATCCGCATGATCAAACGTCCGGAACCGATCGTCAATGTTATCGACGAAGACTTTTTCTTTTTGGTGACACGCGGGTCATTCGTCCAGCGCCGTAAGACGATTCTCAACAATCTGCAAAGCGCCATGCCGAACGGGAAAGCGAAAAAGGACCTCATTTTGCAGGCGCTTGAAGAAGCCGGCATCGATCCGACGCGGCGCGGTGAAACGCTCAGCATCAAGGAATTTGGCCTGCTTTCTGATAAATTATATCCGCATTTCCGTGAAACCGTAAAACCGTAACAGTTTTGGCACAGTTTTTTTCGGAAGTAGAATATTTCGGATAAATAAGTGTTGCAATTCCTGAAGAGCATTGGTAAAATTAAAAATTTATTTGACTCCGCGGTCATTTTATGCTAGACTTTAGACTATAGTGAGGTGTAGACAAAATGCCCAAAACTTTGGCGGAGATTAAAAAGTCATTAGACCTGCATTTAGGGAAAAGGTTGCTGTTAAAAGCAAACGGAGGTCGCAAAAAGACGGTAGAACGTGCCGGAATTCTGCGTGAAACCTATCACTCCGTGTTCGTGATTGAATTGGATCAAGATGAACATGCATTTGAACGTGTATCTTATAGCTACGCGGACATCTTAACTGAAGCGGTGGAAATCACTGTCTTTGAAGGAACAGAAGACGCACTTGTCGTTAAATAATTGAACTCTATTTTATACTTACTTTACAACCCGCTTCGGTGATTTCGCCGGAAGCGGGTTTTTTTCTATTGTTCCGGTTCTTCGGAAGCCATGCGTCTGTGTTAAAATAGTTTTCATCAGAACAGAAAAGGAGGCAGTGGAATGCTCTATATAAAAGCGCCTGCCAAAATCAATTTGACGCTGGATGTCTTGTACAAGCGTCCGGATAACTACCACGAAATCGAAATGATCATGACCACCGTCGACTTGGCGGACCGGATCGGCCTGCAAGGAACAGCGAAAGGCATACATATCCAGTCAGCGGACCGTTTTGTGCCGAATGACTCGCGCAATCTGGCGTACCAGGCTGCGCAATTGATCAAAGATACATTCAATATTAAGACAGGCGTTATTATCTCGCTCGATAAGCAAATTCCGGTAGCTGCGGGACTTGCCGGCGGCAGCAGCGATGCAGCAGCCACCTTGAAAGGGCTCAACCAGCTATGGCAATTGAATCTGTCACTCGATGAACTAGCGGAGCTGGGTGCGAAAATCGGTTCGGACGTGTCGTTTTGCGTATACGGCGGGACGGCGCTCGCGACAGGGCGTGGCGAGGTTATTGAAGAACTGCCGGCGCCTCCGCATTGCTGGGTCATTCTCGCCAAACCATCGCTCGGCGTCTCGACAGCGGATGTTTACGGGGCATTCAATCCGGACAAAGCGGATCATCCAGATACGCAAGCGATGATCGCGGCGCTGCGTGAAGGCGACTATGAAGCGATGTGCGCTAATCTCGGCAATGCGCTTGAGAGCGTGACGATGAATCTGCATCCTGAAGTCGGGCAGATCAAAGAGCAAATGATCAAATTCGGTGCCGATGCGGTGCTCATGAGCGGCAGCGGCCCGACCGTCTTTGGCTTGGTTAACCAGGAAGCGCGCATCCCGCGCATCTACAACGGCTTGCGCGGCTTCTGTTCCGAAGTGTACGCGGTACGCTTGCTCGGCGACCGGGAGCCTCTTGCTTAAATACGTATATTTATGGTAAGTTTTCATTAGAATATTCGTGTTTAGGAGAGGGTAGTAGTGAAATGGAAGCGCAGTGAACGCTTGGTCGACATGACGCATTATCTATTGGAACATCCGCATCAATTGATTCCGTTGACATATTTCTCGGATTTGTATCAGTCAGCGAAATCGTCGATCAGCGAGGACCTAGGCATCGTCAAGGAAACCTTTGAAGAAAAAGGCATCGGCCTGTTGATGACCGTGCCGGGGGCTTCGGGCGGCGTCAAATATGTACCGAAGATGAAAGATGCCGAGATTCGCCAAGTCATGGACGGATTGATTACGGAATTGAGCCAATCGGACCGGCTATTGCCGGGCGGTTATTTGTATATGACCGATGTGCTCGGCAACCCCCAAATGATGAACCGCGTCGGCAAAGTGTTTGCCAGCGCGTTTGCAGGCGAGAAAATCGATGCCATCATGACGGTCGCGACAAAAGGCATCCCGATTGCCCAGGCGATCGCGCGCCACTTGAATGTGCCGGTCGTCATCGTCCGCCGCGACAGCAAAGTGACGGAAGGCTCCACGGTCAGCATCAATTACGTCTCGGGCTCTACGCGCCGTATCCAGACGATGGTGCTGTCGAAACGCAGCATGAAGAGCGGACAGCGCGTGCTCATTACCGATGATTTTATGAAAGTCGGGGGCACGATGAACGGCATGAAGAACTTGCTGGAAGAATTCGAGTGTACATTAGCTGGCGTTGCAGTGCTCGTGGAAGCGGAGCATGCAGACGAACGCCTCGTGGAAAAATATCTCTCCCTCGTCAAATTGGACGAAGTCAGCGAAAAAGACCGGACCATTACATTGAGAGCCGGAAATTATTTTGAAGGAGCGGATTAATATGAAATACGTAGCGACAGACAAAGCAGCAGCGGCAATCGGGCCGTATTCCCAAGGCGTCATTTCAGGGAATATGTTCTATAGCTCGGGGCAGATTCCATTAAAAGCGGATGGAGAGCTCGCACAAGGCGGCATAGCGGAACAAACGCATCAAGTGTTCGGCAATCTTCAGGCTGTGTTGGAAGAAGCGGGATCGTCGCTTCAGCAGGTCATTAAGACGACGGTCTTCATCAAAGACATGAACGATTTTGCAGAACTGAACGCTGTTTATGCTTCTTATTTCGGGGATCACAAGCCAGCACGGTCCACAGTTGAAGTGGCACGCCTGCCAAAAGATGTGAAAGTAGAAATTGAAGTCATTGCGAAAGTTGCACAATAAAACCACCTTTTGGGTGGTTTTTGTTTTATTTTCATTTATTAAGTAAATTTTCTAATAAATTCTGTAATTTTTGAAGGAATTTAGTCCTCGTTCCCGAATACAATCAAAAGCGCCAAAAAATTACAGCAAGAGAAGGGGAGATTTGAGAATGGAAGTAACTGATGTAAGATTGCGCCGTGTCCAGACTGATGGACGCATGCGGGCAATCGCTTCAATCACGCTCGACAATGAATTCGTGGTGCACGACATCCGTGTCATCGATGGCAACGATGGATTATTTGTCGCCATGCCGAGTAAGCGGACACCGGACGGGGAGTTCCGCGATATTGCACATCCGATTAATTCCGGCACGCGCAATAAACTGCAAGAAGCCGTGCTCGAAGCATATGGACAAAGTGAAGAACAGGCAGTACTTGAGAATGCCGGCATCTGACACGCTGAAGAACCTTCCACTTCTAGAGAAGGTTCTTTTTTATGGGCAAATTTCAATTGGCAAGAGGATCATTTCTTAGCATCGCTATCCAGAAGGTGGAAAAGCGCGCAATTGCGCTCGCTTCGGGCTTTGTAATGGGATTGTCATGTCCTGTAACCTTGAAAATCAAGGGTTTTTCAGCTATAGTCAATAAGGAAACGTGAAAGTGGCATTTTTTTGCCTAGAACGGGCAGCCCTTTCGCCAGACAATTATTTTTCAGTTAATCAGTTTAAATACATGAAACGGAGGGATTCGACCGATGGATAATACATATGCGGTAATTTTGGCGGCCGGACAAGGCACGCGCATGAAATCGAAATTGTATAAAGTACTTCACCCGGTGTGCGGCATGCCGATGGTAGAGCATGTAACGGGGAATATCCACCAGCTTGGCGTCGAGAAAATCGTCACGATCGTCGGGCACGGAGCGGAGAAAGTAAAAGACCAGTTGGGAGACATGAGCGAATATGCACTCCAGGAAGAGCAGCTTGGCACAGCCCACGCCGTGCAGCAAGCAGCACCGCTAATCGAAGGGAAAGCAGGGACGACGATCGTCGTGTGCGGCGATACACCATTGATCCGTGCAGAAACGATGCAGGCACTCATCGACCATCACAAAGAAAACAGTGCTAAAGCGACCATCCTGACGGCTATTGCTGAAGACCCAGCAGGTTACGGCCGTATCATCCGGGGTGCTGCGGGAAGCGTCGAGAAGATCGTCGAGCAAAAAGACGCATCGACTGAAGAGCAAGCCGTAAAAGAAATCAATACCGGAACCTATTGTTTTGATAATGAAGCTTTGTTTGAAGCTTTGAAAAACGTATCCAACGATAATGTTCAAGGCGAATATTATTTGCCGGACGTCATCGAGATCCTGCAGAAACAAGGCGAAATCGTTGCGGCACACGCGACCGATAGCTTCGAAGAGACGCTCGGCGTCAATGACCGCGTCGCGCTGAGCCAAGCGGAAACGTTCCTTCGCCGCCGCATCGCTGAACAGCATATGCGCGCTGGCGTATCAATCATCGACCCGGCAACAGCGTATATCAGTGCGCAGGCGAAAATCGGGGCTGATACAATTATCCATCCGAATGTCACCATCGAAGGCGATACAGTCATCGGGGAAGATTGCATCATCACGTCGAATACGCGCATCGTCAGCAGCACCATCGGCGACCGCACGGAAATCCGCAGCTCCGAAGTATATGACAGCACGATCGGAAATGACACGGCTGTCGGGCCATTCGCTCATATCCGTCCGCAATCCGCGCTCGGAAATGAAGTGAAGATCGGCAATTTCGTGGAAGTGAAAAAAGCTGAGCTTGGTACAGGCAGCAAAGTGTCTCATTTGAGCTATATTGGAGATGCTCTTGTAGGCAGCGGGGTCAATATCGGCTGCGGCACGATCACGGTCAATTACGACGGCAAGAACAAGCACCTCACGACCATTGAAGATGATTCATTCATTGGCTGCAACTCGAATTTGATTGCACCGGTGACTATCGGCAAAGGTTCTTATGTCGCGGCAGGGTCGACCATCTCGAAAGATGTGCCTAATGAGGCCATGGCAATCGGCCGGGCGCGCCAGGAAAATAAAGAAGGCTACGCAAGTAAACTAAACCGCAAATAATAGGAGGGTTTCCCCTAATGGGCATTCAAAATACTAACTCGAAGTTGAAAATCTTTTCGTTGAACTCGAACAAAGAACTGGCTGAGCAAATTGCTGAGCAAGTGGGCTTGCCGCTTGGCAAAAGCTCGGTCACACATTTTAGCGACGGAGAAATCCAGATTAACATCGAAGAAAGCATCCGTGGCTGCGACGTGTTTATCGTCCAATCAACTTCACAGCCAGTCAACGAAAACTTGATGGAGCTATTGATCATGATCGATGCCGTCAAGCGTGCATCTGCGCGTACCGTAAACGTAGTCATCCCATACTACGGTTATGCACGCCAGGACCGTAAAGCACGTTCACGTGAGCCGATTACGGCCAAGCTCGTTGCCAACCTGCTCGAGACAGCCGGCGCGACGCGTGTTGTGGTCTTGGATCTTCACGCTCCGCAAATCCAAGGGTTCTTTGATATTTTGATTGACCATCTGGTAGCTGTGCCACTCCTATCCGATCATTTCCTGAACGATCCGAACATCGATCTCGAGAACGCGATCATCGTGTCGCCGGACCACGGCGGGGTTACGCGTGCCCGTAAAATGGCGGACCGCCTGAAAGCGCCGATTGCCATCATCGATAAGCGCCGCCCGCGCCCGAACGTTGCCGAAGTGATGAACATCGTCGGGAACGTCGAAGGCAAAACAGCAATTATCATCGACGACATCATCGATACGGCTGGAACGATTTCGATTGCAGCTAGCGCATTGATCGAAAGCGGAGCGAAAGAAGTATACGCTTGCTGTACGCATCCAGTGCTTTCGGGCCCTGCTGTCCAGCGCATCCAGGATTCCGTTATCAAGGAATTGGTCGTGACCAACTCGATCGCTCTTGCAGATGAGAAGAAAATCGACAAGATTAAACAATTGACGGTTGCACCGCTTCTTGCTGAAACCATTATCCGCGTACACGAACAGAAATCGGTCAGCACTTTATTTGATTGATGGCGCTGGTATATGCCAGAGTCTTCCAGGTTTCAGCTTGATATGAACAGGGTAGTTATAAACTATGCGTTTAATATAACTGGAGGTTGAAATTATATGGCTATCAAAATGACAGCAGCGAAACGAGAAACAGGAAAACCGCATTCGGCATTGACCGATTTGCGCGGCGAAGGCCACGTGCCTGGCGTCGTATACGGCTACAAAATGGAAACGACACCGATTGCCGTATCCGAAATCGACTTGATCAAAACTTTGCGTGAATCTGGGCGTAATGGCGTCATCAGCTTGGAAATCGGCGGCAAGAGCACAAACGTCGTATTGAGCGATTACCAAATGGATTCATTAAAAGGCAGCTTCAAGCACGTCGACTTCTTGGCAATCAATATGTCTGAAGAAATCGATGTTGATGCAACTGTTCACTTGATCGGCGAATCGCCAGGCGAAAAAGAAGGCGGCGTTGTGACGCAGCCGAACCGCGAAGTTCATATTCGCGTCAAGCCGAGCGATATTCCGGATTCTGTCGATATCGATATCAGCGAGCTCGCAATCGGCGACTCTGTGTCGGTCAGCGACATCCGCGACAAATTCAGCTTCGAAATCTTGAACGACGATGACTTCCTGTTGATTTCTGTTACAGCACCACGTACAGAAGAAGAGCTAGAAGAGCTTGAAACAACAGACGAAGGCGAAGAGCCTGAAGTGATCGGCGACAACGAAGAAGAAGCAGCCGGCGAAGAAAAAGAATAATTCCTGCAATGCCCAAACAGGGACTGCCCATCGGCAGTCCCTGTTTTTATTGTACGCGCGCAGATTATGGTAAAATAAAAGGCAGTGAAGAGATAAAAGGAGTTTGCTATGAAAATGATCATCGGCCTGGGGAATCCAGGAAAACCATATGAAGAAACCCGCCATAATATTGGCTTCCATGTAATCGACCGGTTGGCAAGCGAGTGGAACGCCCCGCTTACGCAGTCCAAATTCAAGGGGATGTATTCCGTTGTCCACCGCCCAGAAGGCAAGGTGATGCTCGTCAAGCCGCTGACCTATATGAATTTATCCGGCGAATGCATCGGTCCGTTGATGGATTATTACAACGTCGATATGGAAGACATTGTCGCCATCTACGACGATCTGGATTTGCCGGCAGGCCAGCTCCGCTTGCGCCAAAAGGGGAGTGCCGGTGGCCACAACGGCATCAAATCGCTCATCCAGCATCTCGGCACCCAACAGTTCAACCGCATGCGCATCGGCATCAGCCGCCCGCCTGCAGGGATGAAAGTGCCGGATTATGTACTCGCTAAGTTCAGTGCTGAAGAAAAGCCATTGATGCAAGAGGCGGTCAAAAAAAGTGCGGATGCGTGCAATTACTGGCTGTCGAAACCATTTAATGAAGTCATGAACGAATACAACGGTTAATCGCTTTGGCGCATGCGTGCGTCCAAGGCTTTTTCCCGTTTCCTATCGTTTTTAAAAGGGTAATATAGCCATCAAACGGCTTTATTTTGGACAGGAAGGAGGAATCTTCATGAAGCACATTTTGCAGACATTTTTAGGGGATTCCCACACTCAATCGTTTATCAAAGAACTGAAAAAAGGGCAGGACCATCAGCTGATCTCCGGCTTATCCGGCAGCGCACGGCCGATTTTTTACCAAACGGTCCATGAAGAACTGGACAAGCCGCTGCTCGTCGTGACGCCGAATTTGCTGCATGCCCAACGGGTCTATGACGATTTGGTCAGGCTCATGGGGGAGCAGCGCGTGCGTTTGTATCCGGCGGAAGAAACGATCGCTGCCGATATCGCATTTTCAGGGCCGGAACTGCGGGCCCACCGCATCGATACGCTCGACCATATGAAATCGACCGGCAAAGGCATTTACGTCACGCCGGTTTCCGGCTTGCGCAAATTATTGCCATCTCCTGCACAATGGGACGGGGCGACTTTGCGCGTTTCGGACGGAGATGAACTCGAGACCGAAAACTGGCTATTGAAGCTTGTTGCAATGGGCTATTCCCGCACGACGATGGTCACTTCCCCCGGCGAATTCGCTTTACGCGGCGGCATCCTCGATGTCTACCCGCTGCATTTCGAGCATCCGGTTCGCATTGAGCTATTCGATACGGAAGTCGATTCCATCCGCTTGTTCTCCGCAGAAGACCAGCGTTCGCTTGAGAAAATCGAGTCGCTGTGCATTTTGCCGGCTGTTGAATTGGTGTTGTCGGCAGGACAGAAGCGTGTATTGGCAGACCGGATCGAAGATCAATTGACGGCGAGCTTGAAGAAGCTCAAGGATGACGATACGAAAGAGTTGATGCTGCAATACGTACAGCATGATATCGACACATTGCGGAGCGGCGACGAACCGGAACAGCTGGCGAAATATGCCGCTTTGGTCGACTCGCAATCCGCTTTTCTCGGGGATTATTTCCCTGAAGACGGCGTCGTGTTTTTCGATGAGCTCGGGCGCATCCAGGAAATGACCGAAACGCTGGAGCGCGAAGAAGCGGAGTGGACGGTATCGCTTCTCGAGGAAGGGAAGTTCCTCCATGACGTGCCGCTGGCGTACCCGTTCCGTGAGGTGTTATCGAAACTCAAGCAGCCGGCCAATTTCCTGTCACTCTTTACGCGGACTTTTCCGCTCGTCACGATCAAGAAATCGCTCGCCTATTCCTGCAAGCCGATGCAATCGTTCCATGGGCAGATGAATTTATTGCAAGCTGAAATGGAACGCTGGACGCTCGGCAAGTTCCGCGTATTTGTCGTGGCAAGCGGCGAAGAACGGCTGCAAAAAGTGCGTTCTGTGCTGGAAGATTACGAGATGGAAGCGGAAATCATTACCGAAAAAACCATCGTGCAAGACGGCAAAACCTATCTCGTCGACGGTGAATTGTCGGGCGGCTTTGAAATGCCGCTGCAGCGCATGGCAGTCATTACCGATGCGGAATTGTTCAAAAAGCAGCCGAAGAAAAAAACCCGCGCACAAAAATTGACCAATGCCGAGCGCATCAAGAGCTATTCGGAAATCAAGCCGGGTGACTACATCGTCCATATCCATCACGGCATCGGACGCTTTGTCGGCATTGAGACATTGGAAAGCGGCGGCGTGCATAAAGATTATCTTCACATCGTCTATAAAGGCGATGATAAATTATTCGTGCCGGTCGACAAAATTGACCTCGTCCAGAAATACATCGCCTCGGAAGAAAAAGAACCGAAGCTCCATAAGATGGGCGGCGTCGAATGGAAGAAAACGCGCACGAAAGTATCGGCCGCCGTACAGGATATCGCCGATGACTTGATCAAGCTGTATGCGGAACGCGAAGCGCTTGAAGGCTTCACGTTCAGCGAAGACCAGGACATGCAGCGCCAATTCGAAACGGAATTCCCTTACGAGGAAACGCCTGACCAATTGCGCTCCATAGACGAAGTGAAAAAAGACATGGAGAGAAAACGCCCGATGGACCGCTTGATCTGCGGCGATGTCGGCTACGGCAAAACGGAAGTCGCCATTCGAGCGGCGTTCAAAGCGGTGCTAGACGGCAAGCAAGTGGCGTTCCTTGTGCCGACCACCATTCTCGCCCAACAGCATTTCGAAACGATGAGCGAGCGTTTCAAGGATTACCCGATGGAAGTTGGCCTCATGAGTCGCTTCCGTTCAAAAAAACAGCAAACTGAAACGGTTAAAGGCTTGAAGAACGGTTCGGTCGACGTCGTTGTCGGCACGCACCGCATCTTATCGAAAGATGTCGTGTATAAAGATCTCGGCTTGCTGATCATCGATGAAGAGCAGCGTTTCGGTGTGACCCATAAAGAGAAAATCAAGCAACTGAAATCGACGGTGGATGTCTTGACCTTGACGGCGACGCCGATTCCGCGGACTTTGCACATGTCGATGATCGGCGTGCGCGACCTGTCCGTCATCGAGACGCCGCCTGCCAACCGTTTCCCGGTGCAGAGCTATGTCATGGAACATAATGGCGGGCTCGTGCGCGAAGCGATTGAACGCGAGATGGCGCGCGGCGGCCAAGTGTTTTATTTATACAACCGGGTGAGCGATATGACCCGCAAAGTGGACGAGATCCAGCAGCTCGTTCCGGAAGCGCGCGTCGGCTATGCCCATGGGCAGATGTCTGAGACCGAACTCGAATCGATCATTCTCGGCTTTCTCGATGGCGAATACGATGTCCTTGTGACGACGACGATCATCGAAACCGGCATCGACATCCCGAACGTCAATACGCTCATCGTCTATGACGCCGACCGCATGGGCTTGTCGCAGCTTTATCAATTGCGCGGACGCGTCGGACGCTCGAGCCGCGTGGCGTATGCCTATTTCATGTATCAGCGCGATAAAGTGCTGACCGATGTCGCAGAAAAGCGCTTAATGGCTATCAAGGAATTCACCGAACTCGGCTCCGGCTTTAAAATTGCCATGCGCGATTTGTCGATCCGCGGGGCGGGCAATTTGCTCGGCTCCCAGCAGCACGGCTTTATCGATTCGGTCGGCTTCGATTTGTATTCGCAAATGCTCGAAGAAGCGATTGAAGAGCGCCGCACCGGCATGAAGAAAGAAGTCGTGCCGGAAGTGGAAATCTCGCTGACGGAAGACGCTTATATTCCGGACAGTTATATTGCCGACGGCTACCAGAAGATCCAAATGTACAAGCGCGTCAAAAATATGGAAACTGCCGAAGAAATGATCGACTTGCAGGATGAATTGATCGACCGCTTCGGCGATTTGCCGATCGAAGCCGAGCAATTGCTGCGCATCGCCCGCATGAAAGTCTGGGCGCGCGCTGCCGGTGTCGAATCAATCAAACAGCAAGGAGACCGCGTCACCGTCAAATTGAGCGATGCCGGAACGGAAGCGATCGACGGCGGAAAAGTCGTCGAAGCTTCCAGCAGCTACGGCCGTGCAGTCGGCTTTACGATGAACGGCCAGGCACTCGTTTTGAATATAGACGGCAAGAAGACCGGCAAGCATCATCCATTTGATGTGCTTGAAGGCATGATGGAGATTCTGGCTGATTCTGTCCGGGAAGAGGCGTCGGTCGGTTGATGCGGGGGACAAGCAGATGACGGCGCAACATTCGATGGCCAGTTTCTTGAAAGGCGCCGCGTTGCTTACGCTCGCAGGGTTTATCGTCAAACTGCTGAGCGCTGTTTACCGGGTACCGTTTCAGAACCTGGTCGGCGACGAGGGCTTTTATATTTATCAACAAGTGTATCCATTCGTGGCGATTTTCGGCATTTGGACGTCCTACGGCTTTGCGGTCGCCGTGTCGAAATTATTGGCGGAGCATCAGGACGCAGAGCACGCAGGAATTTTGCGCGTTGCGTTTTGGCTAATCGCCATCATTTCTGCTTCAGCTTTTGCCGTGCTGTACCTGGGTGCTGGTGTGCTCGCCGGCTGGATGGGCGATCCCTTGCTTGCCGGGTTGCTGCGGGCAGGGGCGTTTGCGGTCGTCTTCATGGCGCCGCTTGCCATTATGAAAGGCCGACTTCAGGCAACTGGCAATATGGCACCGGTCGCAACGGCCCAAGTCGCAGAACAGGCAGTGCGCGTCGCGGTCATTCTGATTGGGGCATTTGCTGCCGTCAGCTCCGGTTTGTCGCTGTATGCGGCAGGGCAGGTGGCGATCGCCGCTGCTGGTGCCGGCGCATTCGCGGCTGTGCTGTTATTATGGCGCTCTTACCAGAGACAAAGAGAGCGCTCTATTATTACCTTCCAACAAGGAATGGCGAAGAAACTGCTGTTTACAAGCCTCAGCGTCAGCATGAGTTCCCTGTTATTGGTGCTGTTTCAGCTGGTCGATTCGTTTACTGTCTATCGCCTGCTTGAACAGCTGCTCGGGGCAGAGGCCGCGATGGAACAAAAAGGCATCTACGACCGTGCGCAACCGCTTGTGCAATTCGGCATTTTGCTGGCGACTTCTTTGACGCTGTCGCTCGTGCCGCTCATTGCCCGTACGATGCAGGAAAAAAGCGGCCGCAGCCCGGAGCTTTACGCGAGCCTCGCATTTCGCGTGTCCGTTTTGTTTGCGGTCGCTGCGTCGGCTGGTTTGACACTGGTCATGCCTTATGTAAATGAAGCTTTATTCCAGACGCCGGACGGATCTTTTGCACTGATTGTTTTTAATTGGCAAATCGTTTCGATGTCGCTTGTGCTTGTGCTGACGGCGATTCTGTACGGCTTCGGAAAAGTTCGTGTGCCGGCGCTGTTCTTGTTTATCGGCTTGCTGCTGAAACTAGCCGGCAATTTATGGCTGGTGCCGGGATACGGCATCACCGGGGCGGCGCTTGCCGGCAATATTGGCTTGGCCTTTATTGCGGCAGCGCTCATCTGGTATTTTAAAAAGGTTTGGCCGCTGCTATTTGCTCACGCCCGTTTTTACGGCTGGCTCTTGGCGGCATCAGTGGCGATGGCGATCGCGGTGTACGCCTTTATAGTGGTGATCGTGCCGCTATTGCCATGGTCCGGCCGGTGGGAAGCCGTTTTCATCACACTGACCGCCGTTCCTCTCGGCGCTGCCGTGTTTTTACTGGTGGTGGCAAAATCACGGATTATCACTGAAAGGGAATGGTATATTATCCCGTTCGGACGCCGGCTGGCTGCGTTGCAATTGGCGCTCAATCCACGAAAGAAAAGGAGTTAGACGATGCATACCATTCATATACTCGGCCTTGGCGCCGGGGATCTTCTGCAATTGCCGCTCGGCGTATACCGTACCTTGAAAGAGGCGGACCCGCTTTACTTGCGGACAGCGGATCACCCGGTCGTTACAGAGCTGGAGACAGAAGGCTTACGTTACGAGAGTTTTGATGCAATTTACGAAAAGCATGACGATTTTGCGCCGGTTTATAAGGAAATCGCCGAGACGCTTATTGCGCTTGCGGAAAACGCATCCGTTTATTACGCAGTGCCGGGACATCCGCTCGTTGCGGAACAGACGGTGCAATTTTTGATCGAAGCGGAAAAACAAGGGCGCTGTGAATTGTCGATTGCCGGGGGGCAAAGCTTTTTGGACGCCATATTCGGCGCTTTGCGCATCGATCCGATCGAGGGTTTCCAGCTGGTCGACGGCACAGGCCTCGACAGCGACCGCTTGAATATGACCGAACATATTTTGATTGCGCAAGTGTATGACCAGTTCAGCGCATCCGAAGTGAAACTGTCGCTGATGGAGAAATACCCGGACGATTACCCGGTAACGATTGTTACAGCCGCAGGGGCCACTTCAGAGCGCCTGCGTACGGTGCCGCTCCACGAACTCGACCGTTCGGCGGAAATCGATAATTTGACGACTGTCTACGTGCCGCCTGCAACGGAGCAGACGCAGCGTTTGAAAGAATGGCAGACATTCCGTGAGATCATCGCGAAACTGCGCAGTCCTGAAGGCTGCCCGTGGGACCGCGAGCAGACCCATGAATCGCTGCGCCCTTATTTACTCGAAGAAGCGCACGAATTGCTGCAGGCGATCGAAGAGGAAGATGACGAAGCCATCGCTGAAGAACTGGGCGATGTGTTGCTCCAAGTGTTCTTGCACGCGCAAATCGGCCAGGATAGTGGCTATTTCCAGTTGGAAGACATCCTAGAGGCCATCAGTGATAAAATGATCCGCCGTCATCCCCATGTATTCGCTGACGTGAATGTAGCGTCTGCGGATGAAGTCGTGGATAATTGGCAAGCAATCAAGCGCCAGGAAAAACCGGCGGGCGAATCACTGCTTGATGGCCAGGACCGTCACAGCTCGTCGCTGTTGACCTCGTATAATTACCAGAAGAAAGCAGCGAAAGTGGGCTTTACCTGGAAAGACGCGGACGGCGCTTGGGCGAAGTTCGAAGAGGAATTGCAGGAGTTCAAGATTGAAGTGGCGAATGGTTCCAAAGACCAGCAGCTTGATGAATTCGGCGATTTGTTGTTCACGCTCGTCAACATCGCGCGTTTTTACGGCTTGTCGCCCGAACAGGCGATGGTCCAGGCGAACCGCAAATTCCGCACGCGCTTTTCACACGTGGAGCAGCGCGCGAAAGAAGGCGGCCGTACGTTTTCAGATTACACATTAGACCAGCTCGACGGCTTCTGGAACGAAGCGAAAGCTGGACACGGAGAGGACGAAAATCATGAGACTCGATAAATTCCTGAAAGTATCCCGTTTGATCAAGCGCCGCACTTTGGCGAAAGAAGTAGCCGACCAAGGTCGCATTTTGGTCAATGGCAATAAAGCGAAAGCGAGCAGCGTCGTCAAAGAAGGCGACGAACTGCAGATCCGCTTCGGGCAAAAAGTGGTTACTGCCCGCATCGACCAATTGCGCGAAAACGTCCGCAAAGAACAGACTGCGGAAATGTACACGATCCTGAACGAAGAAAAGCTCGATAAAGTGGACCCGAGCTTTGTGGACGACGAGGCATAAAGAATGAAAAAGAACCCAGCCGGTTAGCGGTTGGGTTCTTTTTGTGCTGTGGCAACTTTTGGCGTGTAAGAGTTACGGGTGGAGATTGCGCTTCGGGCGGACGCTTGCCTAGGGGTGGGAATCGAGCCTCCTCGTCGCGCAAAAATCATGCGCTCCTGTGGGGTCTCTCAAACCCGCTGATCCCTCAGGCGTCGCCGCCCTAAACTCCATCTCTAGATTTAGATTGGTAAGTAGTTGTGTCATCCTCTCCACTCAGCAAATGAAGAAATAAAGTGCGTTTTTTCTCGGTAGACCAGTTTCCTGATTTTGTTCAGCACATGCATTTCCAACTAAGCTACGACGTATTCAAAAGCGGACGAACCATCCAGAACTGAAACCATCTGACTCATTCGATTCAACGAAATGTCTAAGCCCCTCGCGCTTAAGGGTGAAGTGGAGCCAAGAGACAGGCGTTCTTCCTGGCTCATGGCAGGAGCTCAACCCAAAGCGAGGCGGCGGCGGCAAAGGGGTGCAAAAAAACAATGAACGAACCCCGTCGCATATAAACTGCATAGCCCAACTCTTTTGACCAATTAAGCTACTTACCCAAAAGCGGACGAACCATACAGAACCGAATCCATCTGTCTCATTCGATTCAACGAAATATCCAAGTCCCTCGCGCTTAAGGGTGAAGCGCAGCCAAGAGACAGGCGTTCTTCCTGGCTCATGGCGAGAGTTTAACCCCAAGCGAGGCGGCGGCTACCAAGGTGATGAAAAAACAAAGCTTACTCCTCCATACATTGAAACGCCACTCCGCTAAAAATTCGACAACCCCAAAAAGAGCCTCGCCATTTGCAGGCAAGGCTCTTCATTCGTATCAATAAGTTCAATCGCCCATCAAAGTCACGAGCACCGCCTTTTGGGCATGCAGGCGGTTTTCGGCTTCCTGGAAAATGACCGAATGGGGGCCTTCTAAAATATCGGTCGTCACTTCTTCCTCGCGGTGCGCAGGGAGGCAGTGCATAAAGATGTAATCAGCTTTCGCGTGCTGAACCAGGTCCGCATTCACTTGGAATCCTTCAAAATCATTCAGGTGCTTGATGGCTTCCGCTTCCTGACCCATGCTCGCCCAGACATCCGTATAGATAGCGTCGCTGTTTTTTACGGCTTCGACGGGATCATGGGTCACCGTCACCACAGAACCGGTATCTTTTGCGATGGCTTGCGCGAGTTCGACCATTTCCGCTTGCGGCTCATAGCCTTTTGGAGCGGCGATCGCGATGTCGAGCCCGACTTTTGCGGCACCGATCATCAAGGAATTGGCCATATTATTGCCATCTCCGATATACGCCAGCTTGCGGCCTTTCAACTCACCGAAATGTTCGATCAGCGTCATGAGATCGGCCAGCACTTGGCACGGATGGTAATCATCGGTCAAGCCATTGATGACGGGAATCGAGCTGAACTGCGCGAGCTCTTCAACAGCGGATTGATGGAATGTGCGGATCATCAATCCATCCAAATAACCCGACAACACACGGGCCGTATCGGCAATCGTTTCACCGCGGCCGAGCTGGGTATCCTGAGAACTCAAGAACATCGCGTGGCCGCCGAGCTGCAGCATGCCGGCTTCAAACGAAACGCGCGTGCGGGTTGACGATTTCTCGAAGATCATGCCGAGCACTTTTCCTTTCAAGAGCGGCAAATGTTTATTTTCCGGTTTCTTTAATTCAATCGCTAAATTAAGCAAATCGAGGATCTCCTCGGTACTATAGTCTTTCAATGAGAGAAAATCTTCCTGGGCAACAGTTGGGGCAAGCGGCATGATCATCGTCATTGGGCAAGCACTCCTTTCAAGCGTTGAGATTGGATTTTTTGGCTAGCGGCGTAAGCGGCCGCAGTTTCCGGGCGTGACCAGGCATGGAGGCGGTGGATGGCCGCTTGCGCCATGCGGCCAGCGTCAGGTGTTTCGGAAAAGTCGATATAGGCGGCAGCGTCTTTCGATAATAACCACTCGCCAAAAGAAAGTTGGTCTTCGGTGACGATCGTGAAGCCTTGTGCGCGCCAAGAATTGAGTTGCTCATAATCGGAGCTGTCCTGGGCGGCGAATAGCGTTGAGCCTGTTGCAAGTTTCGCCAGCTGGACGGAAGCGCCGGTCAATGCTTTCTCGAGCGCTTCTTCAAACAGCTTGGCTGTGCCGATCACTTCGCCGGTCGACATCATCTCGGGCGACAGGACGGGGGACAGGCCAGGCAATTTAATATGGGAGAACACCGGCGCTTTGACGGTAAAGTCCGGTTGTCCGTTATACGTGTCTTCAATGCCGAGCTCATCGTACGGCACACCAAGCAATAAAGCGGTAGCATGCTGAACGAGCGGCACATCCGTCACTTTCGAGCTGATCGGCGCCGTGCGCGATGCCCGCGGATTGATTTCCATGACGAATAATTGATCTTCTTCGTAGACAAATTGGATATTGAAAAGCCCGGTGTAATCAAGTTGCCTCGCAATATGCTTCGCGGTATCCACCAGTTTTTGCTGCTGGACATCTGTTAATGTTACGGGCGGGGTGCTCGCGATGCTGTCGCCGGAATGGACGCCGGTTCCTTCGATGTGCTCGAAAATCGCCGACACCCACACATTGTCGCCATCCGTTAAAATATCCGCTTCGGCTTCTTTGCCGGTGACGAAATGATCGACCAATACCGGAAACGCCTTGTCCGCGCCCGCGAGCCAAGCATCAAGCTCCGCTTGGTTGTGAAGCACGATCATGCCGCGTCCGCCGATGACATAAGAAGGGCGAAGCAAGACCGGGAAGCCGAGCTTTTCCGCTGCCGGCAGCACTTCTTCCGGCGCATTCGCCGTCGTCCCGGGGATGGTCGGCAAGCCGATCGACTCGAGAAAGGCATAAAAGCGGTCGCGGTCTTCCATTTGGTCCAGCAAATCGACTGATGAGCCGAGCACGGTAATGCCCGCTTCTTCCAGTGCTTTCGCCAAATTAAGCGAAGTCTGGCCGCCGAACTGGAGGATGACTTGGTGAATGCCCTCAAATTCCAGGACGTTCAAGACATCTTCCGCCGTTATCGGTTCGAAATAAAGTGCATCCGCCACTTCGTAATCGGTGCTGACGGTTTCTGGGTTGTTGTTGATCATGACAGCTTCATAGCCAAGCTTCTGTGCGGCCATGACACTGTGCACGCAACAATAATCAAATTCGATGCCTTGCCCGATGCGGATTGGGCCGGATCCGACGACTGCAACTTTTTTCGCGCCTTTTGAACGGTCGACGTCTGCGGCATTGTCCCATGTGGAATAGAAATAATTTGTATTCGAACGGAACTCAGCGGCGCATGTATCGATCATCCGGTAAGCTGGCGCAATTTTATAGCTTCTGCGCTGCCCCCAAATTTCAGCTGCCGGCACATTCCAAATATCGGCCATTTGCTGGTCGCTGAAGCCGAGCTTTTTCGCCTGCAATAAGCGATCAGCGGTCACGGTGTTCCAGCTGATCGATTTGAGATCTTGCCACTCTGTAACAATATTCGATAAAACGTATAAGAAATAAGGCGTGATGCCGGTGATGGCATGCAATTCATCCGTGGTTTTTCCGCGGATGAGCAATTCGAACAGCACGAACAAACGGCGGTCGTCCGGCTTCATTGCGAGTTCCAGTAAATCGCCCGTCGGCAATGAGGAGATGGCAGGAAGGCGGAACCCGTCTATCGGAAGTTCAAGCGAGCGCAGCGCTTTTTGCATAGCGGCTTCCATGCGGCGTTCGATCGCCATCACTTCGCCAGTCGCCTTCATTTGCGTACCAAGCGTGCGGTCCGCTAAAGGAAATTGGTCGAACGGCCAGCGCGGGATTTTCAAGGCGACGTAATCGAGTGCCGGTTCGAAGCTGGCATAGGTCGTGCCGGTCACTGGGTTTTTCAATTCATCGAGCGTATAGCCGATTGCGAGCTTGGTGGCGATCTTCGCGATCGGGTAGCCGGTCGCTTTGGAAGCGAGTGCGGATGAGCGGCTGACGCGCGGGTTGACTTCAATCAAAAAATAATCGGAGGTTTCCGGATGGAGGGCGAACTGCACATTGCAGGCGCCGATGATGCCGAGCGCTTCGATGATGTTGATGCAAGACGTGCGCAACATGTGAAAATCCGGATCGTTCAAAGTTTGGCTCGGGGCGACGACGATCGAATCGCCGGTATGCACGCCGACCGGATCCAAATTTTCCATATTGCAGACCGTGATGCAGGTGCCCGCTGCATCGCGCATCACTTCATATTCGATTTCCTTATAGCCGGCGATGCTCGTCTCGACGAGGCATTGCTTGATCGGGCTCGCCGACAAGCCTTGCGTCACCAGCTTGATATAAGTTGCTTCGTCGCTTGCGATGCCGCCGCCGAAACCGCCGAGCGTATAGGCGGGGCGGACGATAACGGGATAGCCCGTGCGCTCTGCGAAAGCCAGCGCGCCGTCGAGCGAATAGATGATGTCGCTGTCCGGTACCGGTTCACCGAGTTGCTTCATCAAGGAGCGGAACTGGTCGCGGTCTTCCGCTTTTTTGATGGCGGTCATATCGGTGCCGAGCAATTCGACGCCGTATTGTTCCAAGATGCCGGCATCGGCCAGCGCCATTGCCAAATTCAGGCCGGTTTGGCCACCGACAGTCGCAAGCAGGCCGTCCGGTCGTTCTTTCTCGATGATGTTGGTGGCGGATTCGAGTGTCATCGGTTCGAAATACACTTTGTCCGAGACGCTTTCATCGGTCATGATCGTCGCTGGGTTGTTATTGATGAGCACCATTTCGATGCCTTCTTCTTTTAGAGCCAAGCACGCTTGGGTGCCGGAATAGTCGAACTCTGCGGCTTGTCCGATGACGATGGCGCCGGATCCGATGACGAGCACTTTTTCAATAGAGTCTAATTTAGGCATGCATTTTCACCTTCTTCATTTCATTTGCCGTCTCCAGGAACTGGTGGAACAATGCGAGATGATCCGCCGGGCCGGGAGCTGCTTCCGGGTGGAATTGAACCGTCGTAATCGGCAATTGCGGATGGATCAAGCCTTCGATGCTGCCGTCGTTGACGTTTTCATACAACACTTCAAATGGCGTGTCCGACAGGCTCGCCGCCTCGACGACATAGCTATGATTTTGGGAGCTCATGCTGACGCGGCCGGTCTTATTGTTTTTGACGGGATGATTGGCTCCGCGATGCCCGTAAGCGAGCTTCGTGGTTGTTGCGCCGAAAGCGGCAGCCAGCACCTGGTGGCCAAGGCAAATGCCGAATGACGGATAGCGTTCTGCCCAGGCGCGGTAGACTGGCAAGCGGCTGTTCAATGCTTGCGGGTCTCCAGGGCCGTTCGAGAACAATAGCCCGTCGACTCCAAGTGCTTCAGGAAGTTCAACTGCTGCGTTATAGGGGATAATGCTGACCGTGCAGCCGAGAGCGAGCAATTCTTTTAAGATGGACGCTTTGTAATGGAAATCAATGAGTCCGATATGCAAGGAGCCTTCGCCGACTTGCTTCGTCCCTGCCGCTTCGCCAGCCGGGAAAAAATCGGTTTTGAGCATTTGCCACGGCTGCTCAGGTGAGTCTACATGAAGCAGTTGTGCCGGCATCGTGCCGGTTTCCCGGACTTGTTGGATGACTGAGCGCGTATCGATGCCGCTCAGCACTGGGACCCCCTGCTTTTCTGCAAATTGAGCTAACGAAATCGCCTGTTTCGGCAGTGGGCCGTCATACAATTCAGCGACGATGATGGCACAAGCTTGGATTTTTTCGGATTGTGCATAAAGCGCTTCAATGCCGTATTGGCCAATCAATGGATAGGAAAAAACGATGACCTGCCCTTTATAAGAAGGGTCGGTAATGACTTCCTCATAGCCGGTCATGCCGGTGAAAAAGACGACCTCTCCCTGTACTGCCGCTTGTGTACCGTGCCATGCTCCCGTAAATGATGCGCCATTCGCCAAAACCAATTTTCCTGTCATGCTCCACACTCCTTTTATGAATATATATGCATTATAATTAATTTTTATAATAAATGATGTGTCCTGTATTATAATGTTGCATAAAAATTAAGTCAACAGCATTTTTATTAACTCATAGAAGAATTGGTTATATTCCGTTAAAATGCAAGAAAAAAGGAGAAAGGGCTTACAGAAAATCTTTTTAAATGGAATGTTTTTCATGTATAATAATCACAAAATCAGTTGGGAAGGGGCGTCCGTAAGTGAAAAGAGAGAAAATGCACGAAAATCAGGGAGTGACCCCGCTGCAAAATGAATACACGCGGGCTGCAGAAATCGAAGACGCACGGAAAAAACGGCATAAAGTGGTATTGTACAGACGGTTGGCGGTATTCGGCTTGGTGGTGCTGTTGACGAGCATTTGGCTGGGCTCGACCATTTATGCACAATCCCAGACCATTGCCGGCAAAGAACAGCTCCAGCAGGAAAAGCTTGCTGAGCTAAAAGAAGTACAGAAGCAGCAGGCTAAACTTGAAGAACAGATTCGTTTGTTGAACGACGACGATTATGTATCAAAGCTTGCGCGCAAAGATTATTTCTTGTCAAATGAAGGCGAGATCATTTTCACCTTGCCAAATGATGCCGGGAAACCACAAGAAGATGGCGAAGAAAAAGAGTAGTCGGTTGACACTCTCCCTTTCATCGCTATAATTAAAGGTGGGATCAGTCCCGCAAACTGTCAATTTGGCCCGAATCCGGAGTCATCTTAAATTTTAAGGAGGAGCATTTTTTTTATGTCGATTGAAGTAGGCAGCAAGTTAGAAGGAAAAGTCACGGGTATTACAAACTTTGGAGCGTTCGTACAGCTTCCAACCGGTGCAACAGGCCTCGTGCATATTAGTGAAGTCGCCGACAACTATGTGAAAGATATTAACGATCACTTGAAAGTTGGCGAAATGGTAGAAGTGAAAGTGATGAATGTAGAAGCAGACGGGAAAATCGGTTTGTCAATCCGCAAAGCCAAGCCTCAGCCAGAAGGCGGCACAAGCCGTCCAAGCCGTCCGCGTCCGAACAATCGTTCTTTTGACCGCGCCCCTAAGGAAACCTTCGAAACGAAGATGGCAAAATTCCTGAAAGACAGCGAAGACAACCTGTCGACGCTAAAGCGTGCCACAGAATCCAAGCGTGGCGGTCGTGGAGCGAAAAGAGGCTAACTTGCTAGCTGTTTTAATAGCATAGAGAAAATGCTTCAACTTAGTTGAACTGTGAAGATGGAACGCTTCTCCTTTCGGGGAGGGCGTTTTTTTTTATCGCCAGAAAAGTGCGAAGCGGTAGGAGAATGGGAGGCGTCTGTCTAAGTAAGTAGGCAGCTTAGCAGGCACTCGTCCTGCACAGTATAGCGGAAAGGTGTGGAAAGGATGGAACAACAGCAAGTCCTTCAGGCATTTGACGACTACGAAATCTACATGGAATCGCTCCAAAAGACCTTAGCCGAATCCGATGAAGCACATAAGCCGATCGCAGACGGCAAATGGTCAATCGCGCAGATGGTCATGCATCTCGCGGAATGGGACCGTTTTATCCGCAGCGAGCGCTTGCCGCAGATGAAACAGGGGGGGCATCTGGATCCCTTGCCGGAAGCCGATAAATTCAACCGCCACGCCATCGACAAAGCCAAGTCGATGGAATTTCCAGCCATCGTCACACAAGCCATTGAAGAACGAAGTTTGTTGAAGAAACGGCTTGCATCTGCCACTCCCAGCCAATGGAATGCAGCATTCTACGTCGATGATAAAGAAATGACGATGGGCCGCTATTTCGGAAATCTTACCAAACACGATGCCCATCATTTCCAGCAGATCAATACTTTTTTAACATAAAAAAAGCAGTGCCCTCTATGATGGAGGGCACTGCTTATAATGGGATGGCGGCAGAGGGGATCGAACCCCCGACCTTACGGGTATGAACCGTACGCTCTAGCCAGCTGAGCTACGCCGCCTTGTTCAAACGAACAGTTTATATCATACTATCCTTAATACATATGTGTCAATCAGCATTTTATGTTTTTACGATATTTATTTTATTTAAATCGCAATATATACAGAACAGGAGGACATGACGTGGATCATTATGAACAAACGATGCTTGCATACCATAAAAAACACGGGTTATTCGAAATTGGCGAGCGACTCGTCATCGGTGTTTCGGGCGGCATCGATTCAATGGTTCTATTGCATTTTCTCTCGAAAAAGCGGCATCAATTGGGCCTGCATCTCACAGCGGTACATATCGATCATATGCTGAGGGGTGAACAATCTGCGCAAGACCGCGGCTTTGTTGAACAGCAATGCAAGCTGTGGGAGGTGCCATGTGAAAGTTTTTCAGTCCCTATCCCAGCGATTTTGGCTGAAAATGGCGGGAACACGCAAAGTGTCTGCCGGGAAGAACGTTACCGGGTATTCGACCAAGTAATGGAAAAAACCGAATCCACGATCCTCATCACAGCCCATCACGCAGACGACCAATTGGAGACCATTTTGATGGAAGGCATGCGCGGCAGCTTGCACAACGGGGCTTTTGGCATGCGCATTAAGCGGCCATTTGGCGACGGCATGCTCGTCCGGCCGCAGCTTGCGGTCACCAAAGCGGAAATCGCCCATTATGCACAACTGAACAAAGTGCCGTACCGAGAAGACCCAAGCAATGCCAGTGATGCTTACACGCGCAACCGCGTCCGCAAGACCATTGTGCCGGCGATGGCACAGGAAAACCCCCGCGCTTCGTTACACTTTTCGGAGCTTGCAGAACAAATCAATGAAGATGCAGCGTTCCTTCAGCAGCTCGCTGAACAAACGCTAAAAGAATTGTTGTTGTCAGATAAGGAATTGCTTATTTCTGCCGAAAGTTTCAGAAGCCAGCCCTCTGCTTTACAAAAAAGGATGGTTCTACTACTATTAAACTATCTATATGATGACAAGCGAGTGTTAATAACGAGCCATTTGGCGGAACAAGTGCGCGAGCTGCTCCAAAGTTCCTCGGGCACTGTTTTTTTACATTTGCCGCAAAATTATATGATGACACGCCAATACGACCAGGTATCCTTTGAAAAGCCAAAAGAATACCTGGAGTGCGAGCGGGCGGATATCGGCTGTTTTTGGTCACCGCCTGTCTTTGGTTCCCGTTACCGGATTTTGCCAGTCGGCGAAGAGCTGGAAGTAGAGAATGCTGTTTTTTGGTATTTTCAATCCGAAGAGACGGATTTCACACTCCGCGGAAGGGAACCGGGCGACCGGATCTTGCTTGCGGGCATGAACCAGGCGAAAAAACTGGCGCGATTGATGATTGACGAAAAGATTCCGTCATACCAACGGGACAACTGGCCAATCATCGTGGCCGGAACACATCGAGTATTACTAGTGCCCGGTTTGCGCATCGCCGCTTGCCTGAGTCGGACCAAGCGTCCGGAAGACAACCGAGTATTAGTTGAACAATGCATAGACTATGCAAAATGAGGAAGAAACTAGGAGGCCCACCATGCTACAAAAGGACATTAAAGAAGTATTGATCAGTGAAGAACAACTTCAAGAAAAAGCACGCGAACTCGGCGAAACATTGACGCGTGATTATGAAGGGAAATACCCGCTTGCCATCGGCGTATTGAAAGGCGCCATGCCATTCATGGGCGACCTCATGAAACGCTTTGACGGTTATGTGGAAATGGATTTCATGGACGTTTCAAGCTATGGAAACGCAACAGTTTCTTCAGGCGAAGTCAAAATCGTCAAGGATTTGAACGCAAGCGTCGAAGGCCGTGACTTGCTGATCATTGAAGATATCATCGACAGCGGGCTGACACTGAGCTATTTGGTGGATTTGTTCAAATACCGCAAAGCGAATTCCATTAAAATTGTTACGCTTCTCGACAAGCCTACTGGACGCAAAGTGGATTTAAAAGCGGATTATATCGGCTTTGAAGTGCCGGATGCGTTCGTTGTGGGCTATGGCTTGGACTATGCAGAAAAATACCGCAACCTTCCTTATATTGGTATTCTTAAGCCGTCCGTTTACGGCAGCGAAGAGGAATAGTCAAAGAACGTTCAAAGAACCGATGATTTCAAGCATGCGGTAAAGGCTTTTCATTGTATGCATTTTTGTCCCTGTGTTAGTATTTAGTATAGTTTTGGGAAACTTTGTGAGGAGGCGCGGGATGAATCGAATATTCCGATACACCATATTTTATCTACTGATATTCCTAGTCATCATCGGTATTCTAGGAACTTTCAATAATAGCAACCAACCGACGCAAAATATTAGCTATAACGAATTCTTGGAAGCACTGAACGCGGGCGAGATTGAGAATGTGACGATCCAGCCTGACGCACAAGTGTATGAAGTGACCGGTGAAATGACTGGTTATGATGAAGGCGAAACGTTTGTGACCAATGTGCCGATCGAGAACGAGGCATTGGTAGCGCAAATTGATGAGCTTGCAACAGCGCAAGAAGGAGTGGAAGTCGAGTTTTTGAAAGCGCCGCAGACTAGCGGGTGGGTTTCATTCTTTACCGGCATCATTCCATTCATCATCATCTTCATCCTGTTCTTCTTCTTGCTGAACCAATCACAAGGCGGCGGTGGCGGCCGAGTGATGAACTTCGGGAAAAGTAAGGCGAAATTATATGACGACCAGAAACAAAAAGTTCGCTTCGACGATGTAGCCGGAGCGGATGAAGAGAAGCAAGAGCTTGTCGAAGTCGTGGACTTCCTGAAAGATCCGAAACGCTTCGGTGAGATCGGCGCACGCATTCCGAAAGGGATCTTGCTTGTCGGGCCTCCAGGTACCGGTAAAACTTTGCTTGCCCGTGCAGTAGCCGGCGAAGCAGGCACACCGTTCTTCTCGATCAGTGGTTCTGACTTTGTCGAAATGTTTGTCGGTGTCGGCGCTTCGCGTGTTCGTGATTTGTTCGAGAACGCAAAGAAAAACGCACCATGTATCATCTTCATTGATGAAATCGATGCAGTTGGACGCCAGCGCGGCGCCGGTCTTGGCGGCGGGCATGATGAGCGGGAACAAACGCTCAACCAATTGCTCGTTGAAATGGATGGCTTTGGCGCGAACGAAGGCATCATCATCATCGCTGCAACCAACCGTCCGGATATCCTGGATCCGGCGCTTCTGCGTCCTGGCCGTTTTGACCGCCAGATCACAGTCGGCCGTCCGGATGTCAAAGGACGCGAAGAAGTGTTGAAAGTCCATGCGCGCAACAAGCCGCTTGATGACACTGTCGACATGAAGGCAATCGCCCAGCGTACGCCTGGCTTCTCCGGTGCAGACCTTGAGAACTTATTGAACGAAGCAGCTCTCGTAGCCGCTCGCCGCAATAAAAAGAAAATCGACATGTCCGATATCGACGAAGCGACAGACCGTGTCATTGCCGGTCCAGCGAAGAAGAATCGCGTCATCTCGAAAAAAGAACGCAATATCGTTGCCTATCACGAGTCAGGCCATACCGTTATCGGCTTGGTACTTGATGATGCGGACATCGTCCATAAAGTAACCATCGTACCGCGCGGCCAAGCAGGCGGTTATGCCGTCATGCTGCCACGCGAAGACCGTTACTTTATGACGAAACCGGAATTGCTCGATAAGATTGCCGGATTGCTCGGCGGTCGTGTGGCAGAGGATATTGTCTTCGGCGAAGTATCCACTGGTGCACACAATGACTTCCAGCGTGCAACAGCGATTGCACGCAGCATGGTTACCGAATACGGGATGAGCGATAAGATCGGCCCGATTCAATTTGGCCAATCCCAAGGCGGAAATGTCTTCCTTGGACGCGATTTCAATTCGGATCAAAACTATTCCGATGCCATCGCATTCGAGATCGACCAGGAAATCCAGCGCATCATTAAAGAGCAATATGTCCGGACTAAAGAGATTCTCACGGAAAAACGTGAGTTGCTCGAACTCCTTGCCAACACTTTGCTTGAAGTGGAAACACTGGATGCTGCCCAAATCCTGCACTTGAAAGAACACGGCACATTGCCGGAACGTTCGTATGAAGCCCTAAACGGCGACTACGGAAATGGTGAAAACAGCGAAACGGATCAAGACGAGGTCAACCCGGATGTTACGGGTGCGCCGAACGATCCATCATCAGGCGATTTGCCGGAAGAAGGTTCATCGACTGATTCGTCAGGTCCTATCAAAGAAGACCGTAAATAACTGAAAGCCGGTGCCGGCCCTGAAAAGGGCTTGGCGCCGGCTTTTTGCTTTTGTAGAATTATGGTATGATGTGTTGGAAATTCAGCAGATAAATGGGGAGAATTTATGATCTTAGTGATGGATACCGGCAATACCAATATCGTCCTTGGCGTATACGATAACGAAACACTGCTGCACCATTGGCGGATGGAAACCGACCGCCATAAAACCGAAGATGAATATGCCATGCAGATCAAAGCGTTTTTGAATCATGTCGGACTGGGCTTTGAAGCGATTGACGGCGTCATCATGTCATCCGTTGTTCCGCCGATCATGTTTGCGCTAGAGCGCATGGCGCAAAAATATTTCCACACCAAAGCGCTGGTCGTCGGGCCAGGCGTCAAAACCGGCCTCAACATCAAATACGAAAACCCCCGTGAAGTCGGCGCGGATCGCATCGTCAATGCCGTCGCAGCGATACAGGAATACGGCGGCCCCTTGATCATCGTTGACTTCGGCACTGCCAATACCTTCTGTTACATTGACGAAAAAAACCAATACCAAGGCGGTGCCATCGCCCCGGGGATCCAAAGCTCGACCGAAGCGCTCTACACGCGCGCATCGAAATTGCCGCGTATTGAAATCGCGCGTCCCGATTCGGTCGTCGGCAAAAACACAATTTCGGCCATGCAGGCGGGCATCGTCTATGGCTACGTCGGCCAGGCAGAAGGCATCATCACCCGCATGAAAAAGCAAAGCAAGCAGCATCCGACCATCATCGCAACAGGCGGACTTGCGCCGTTAATTGCCGCAGAGTCGGATATGATCGACCATGTAGACCCGTTTTTGACATTGAAAGGCCTGCATTTCATTTATAAACGCAATCAAGCGTAAGGAGAGGAAGAGTCACTATGTCAGATTATTTAGTACGCGGACTTGGCTTTAATGGCAACGTGCGTGCATTTGTAGTCAATACGACAGAAACGGTCGGGGAGGCGCAGCGCCGCCACCAAACATGGCCCGCCGCAACCGCAGCCCTCGGGCGTTTAATGACTGGCGGTGTCATGTTCGGCGCGATGCTTAAAGGAGAAGACCGCGTCACCTTGAAAATTGAAGCAGGCGGGACGGTCGGTCATTTATTGGTCGATAGCGACGCTAAAGGCAATGTGCGCGGCTATGTCGCCAATCCGCAAACCCATGTCGATAGCAAAGGCGGAAAGCTGGACGTCAAAGGTGTCGTCGGTACAGACGGCATGCTGTCAGTCGTCAAAGACCAAGGCATGCGCGATTATTTCACAGGACAGACGCCGATCGTCTCCGGGGAAATCGCGGAAGATTTGACGTATTATTTCGTCGTCTCCGAACAAGTGCCTTCTTCCGTTGGCCTTGGCGTTCTTGTTGATACCGATAATTCGGTACTCGCAGCAGGCGGCTTCATCATTCAATTGATGCCGGATACCGATGACGAAACCATTACATTGATTGAAAAACGCTTGGCAAATATCGAACCCGTCTCGTCCATGATTAAGCGCGGGCTCACCCCTGAAGGCATCCTGGAAGAAGTGCTGGGCGCAGATAACGTCCAGATTCTCGAGAAAATGCCCGTCCAGTTCAAATGCACTTGCTCAAAAGAAAAATTTGCAGAGGGCATCATAGGGCTTGGTAAAGAAGAAATCCGCCAAATGATCGATACAGACGGCCAAGCGGAAGCAGAATGCCATTTCTGCCACGAAAAGTATCATTACAACAAAGAAGAATTGGAAGCGCTGCTCAATGAACTCGAATCGAACTAACACGACACCGCCGAAACAGAAGCGCCACTTGAAAACGAAACCCGTATTAATGGTCATCGGCATTTTATTGCTGGCCAATGTGCTATGGTTCATTGCCTGGCTCATCCCTAACGGCAGCAGTGCCGCAAACGAGGAAGTCGCAGCCGTCGATGGCGAAGAAATCACGCGTGCTGAATGGATGGCATCGATGGAACAGCAGCACGGCCGAAGTGCCCTTCTCGAATTGGTCAATGAAAAAGTTATGGCCGCTGCAGCAGATGATTACGGCATCGAAGTATCCGATAAGGAAATCGATCTTGAATTGGCCATGATGCGGACCGCGCAAGACGGCACCGAAGAACTGCTGTATGCCAGTGACAACGAACGACAGCGCGAAAAAGTGAAAGCGCAATTGATTTTGGAGAAAGTCTTGACGAAAGATGTTCTCATTGATGACCAGGCCATCAAAGATTTCTATGAAGACAACCGGGCCATCTATGACGTCAAAGATTCATACCGCACGAGCATGATCGTCTTGAATTCCAAAGCAGAAGCAGAAGAGGCAATTAAAGAACTCGACAGCGGCTCGAGCTTTGAAGCACTTGCCCGCGAGCGTTCCATCGATAACGCCACGGGCAACCTCGGAGGAGATATCGGTTTCGTCTCTCCCGGCCAAGCGTCGATCGATTCGCAAATCGCAAAAACGGTCGAAACCATCGAACCTGGCTCGTGGTCGGCTCCACTAGCGCTTGAAGATGGCCGGACCGCCGTCATCATGGTGAAAGAAAAAATCGAAGGCCGTACGTTCAGCTACGACGAAGTGAAAGAACACATCAGCCGGGAGCTAGCACTTGAACAATTGCCTCAATCGGTCTCGCCTGAAGCCTTCTGGCAAGAATTCAATGCTGAATGGTTTTACGGTGAAGGAGAATAATCTGCCGACGCTCTCCAAAGATTGACAGTTTGCGTTGCAATTGATAGGATGAAATAAATAATGTCGACAAAAATAGTAGGGATTAGGAGTGGTAAACATGGCACGAGTAGGAAATTCAATTACCGAATTGATTGGGCAAACACCGATTGTTAAATTAAACCGGCTGACAGGACCTGAAGATGCGGAAGTTTACGTTAAATTGGAATACTTCAACCCAGGCTCCAGTGTGAAAGACCGGATTGCGCTCGCGATGATTGAAGCGGGAGAAAAATCCGGCGACTTAAAAGAAGGCGATACCTTAATCGAACCGACAAGCGGCAATACAGGGATCGGCCTCGCGATGATCGCTGCAGCAAAAGGTTATCGAAGCGTTCTCGTCATGCCTGAAACGATGAGCATGGAACGCCGCAACTTGTTGCGCGCATACGGTGCAGAACTAGTGTTAACGCCAGGCCCAGACGGCATGAACGGCCCGAACGGCGCCATCAAGACGGCCGAAAAACTAGCGGCTGAAAACTCTTGGTTCATGCCCCAGCAATTCAATAACGAGGCAAACCCTGAAGTGCACCGCCTAACCACAGGGCCTGAAATCGTTGAAGCGATGGATCAACTGGACGCCTTCATTTCCGGCATTGGGACAGGCGGCACGATTACTGGTGCTGGGCAAGTCTTGAAAGAACATTACCCGAATGTCCATATCGTAGCTGTTGAACCGACGGATTCCCCGGTCTTGTCCGGCGGAAAACCAGGCCCTCACAAAATCCAAGGCATCGGTGCTGGCTTTGTGCCAGCTGTGTTAAACACAGAAATCTATGATGAAATCATGCAAGTAAGCAATGAGCAATCGTATGAATTTGCCCGTAGAACTGCCCGTGAAGAAGGTATTCTTGGTGGTGTATCATCAGGAGCCGCAATCTATGCCGCGCTTGAACTTGCCAAAAGACTCGGCAAAGGCAAAAAAGTATTGGCGATCTTGCCGTCAAACGGTGAACGTTATTTGAGCACTCCGCTTTACCAATTTGACGAAAATAACGGATGATCCACAGAGCCTTCTGAAAAGAGGGCTCTTTTGTTTGTGCAGAAACCGCAGATTCACGATAAGATAAGAGCAGTTTGAATAATAGTATTTCCCAGGAAATGATCGATTCCTTCAATTCATACATGGACGGTGGAAAAAATGAACTTAAATGTATTCACAAAAACGCAAGTGATGGGCATATTGAATGTGACCCCTGATTCGTTTTCCGACGGCGGGCAATTCGACAATATAGAAAAAGCGCTGGCCCGCGCCAAGCAAATGTTAAAGGATGGAGCTTCCATTATCGACGTGGGCGGCGAATCGACACGCCCCGGCCACACGCAGATTTCTGATGAAGAAGAAATCGCTCGGGTAGTCCCGGTCATCCAGGCGCTCAGAGAACAAACAGAAGCAATTATTTCCATCGATACATACAAATCTGCCGTTGCCCAGGCAGCTGTCGAGGCCGGGGCACAGATCATTAATGATATTTGGGGCGCCAAATACGATCCCGAGATCGCCCGGGTGGCTGCAGACAAACAAGTGCCGATCATTCTAATGCACAACCGTGCCGAAGCGGTTTACGATAATTTTTGGCAAGACGCAAAAAAGGACCTCGAAGAAAGCATCCGAATCGCCCGAAATGCAGGGGTTCCGGACAATCGCATCTGGCTTGACCCCGGCATCGGATTCGCCAAGACGCTCGCACAAAACGTCGAAATGATGCAGCGGCTCGATCAGCTCGTGGCAATGGGCTATCCCGTACTTCTCGGCACTTCCCGAAAATCATTTATCGGCAAATTACTCGATGCAAAAGTCGATGATCGTTTAGAAGGCTCTCTCGCAACGGCAGCTTTTGGTGTCACGAAAGGCTGCCAAATCGTGCGTGTCCATGATGTGAAAGAAACTGTGCAGACAGTCAAGATGATGGATTTCTTAACAGGTAAGATCAAGGTGGAGGGATAAATATGGATTATATTCATTTAAACGAAATGGAGTTTTACGGCTATCACGGTGTATTTTCGGAAGAACAACAACTCGGGCAGCGCTTCCGGGCGACAGTGACACTAGCAGTCGATTTAAAACGTGCTGGAGAAACTGACGAACTGGAACATACGGTCCATTACGGCGAAGCGTACGAAACATGTCGCGAAGTTATTGAAGGAAAACCAAAAAAGCTGGTCGAAGCAGTGGCCGAAACAGTGGCTGCTAACTTATTGACCCAATTCCCGCTGGTCCAGGGAGTCCGCGTTCAGTTGATCAAACCCGATCCGCCAATCCCTGGCCATTACAAATCAGTAGCGATCGACATCACTCGGGGCAGCTTCCGATGAATGAAGTCTACCTATCCTTGGGCTCAAATTTAGGAGACAGGAAAGCCCAGCTTCAAGAAGCGGTTCGCTTGCTTCAATCGAATTCATCCATTTCGAACATGAGAATGTCTTCCATCTATGAAACGGCCCCAGTTGGCTATCTCAGCCAAGATGCATTCCTGAATCTAGTTATCCGACTAGAAACCAGTCTCTCTCCATTAAGGTTGTTAGATGCATGCCAAGAAATTGAGCAAGCTTTGCATAGGGAGCGGCTAGTTCGCTGGGGCCCGCGCACAGTCGACCTTGACATATTGCTGTACGGCCAAGAGCAGCTGACAACAGAAAGGCTCACCATTCCGCACCCCCACATGTATGAGCGAGCATTTGTGCTCGTGCCTTTGCGAGAACTGATGCCCTCACTCAGTCTTCCGGAAGGTCTAGAAACGCAGGGAGTAGAGTTGTGGAAAACGTATAGTGACATAAAAGCATTTTTGCTTGATGCAAATTAATTAACAAGATTATTTGCAATTAAAAGAACTGCAAAGAATACAATTAGCAGTTGCCAAGAAAACGGCAGCTTTTCTTATGTAACGGCACGAAAAATTGTGTACAATGGATAAATACACGAAAGCACGTGGTTTTAACAGAAAAAGGAGTGTAGGATATGTCAGAAGAGTTAAATGACCAATTAGTGGTGCGCCGCCAGAAAATGCAAAACTTCCGCGAGCATGGACTCGACCCATTCGGAAAACGTTTCGAGCGTACGCATCTTTCACAAGAAATTGTTGAGCAATATGATCAATTCTCGAAAGAAGAACTAGAAGAAAAGTCCACTGAAGTCATTATTGCAGGCCGCATCATGACGAAGCGTGGAAAAGGTAAAGCTGGATTCGCCCACCTGCAGGATTTGAAAGGGCAGATCCAAATCTACGTCCGTAAAGATGCAATTGGAGAAGATTCCTATGAATTCTTTAAAACCGCAGACTTGGGAGACATCATCGGCGTCCGCGGTACTGTTTTTAAAACAAATGTCGGTGAACTCTCTGTAAAAGCACAAGAAGTGGAATACTTAACAAAAGCCCTTCGCCCACTGCCGGAAAAATTCCATGGCTTGAAAGACGTTGAGCAACGCTATCGCCAGCGCTATCTTGACTTGATTGTTAGTGAAAATAGCAAAGAGACGTTTATTTTGCGTAGCCGGATCATTCAAGCGATGCGCCGCTATCTGGATAACCAGGGCTTTTTGGAAGTTGAAACACCAATGCTCCATTCAATCGCCGGAGGAGCCACTGCACGTCCGTTTATTACTCATCATAATGCGCTAGACATGCAACTATATATTCGTATCGCTATCGAACTTCATTTGAAACGCCTCATTGTAGGCGGATTAGAAAAAGTTTATGAAATCGGGCGCGTCTTCCGTAACGAAGGCATCTCCACCCGTCATAATCCAGAATTCACTATGCTCGAACTTTACGAAGCATATGCTGATTACAATGACATCATGTCCTTGACAGAGAACTTAATTGCACACACTGCACAAGAGGTCCTTGGCACAACTACTGTCCGTTATGGAGAAGAAGACATAAATCTAGCTCCAGGCTGGAAACGCCTGCACATGGCGGATGCAGTTAAAGAATACACGGGTGTAGATTTCTGGAGCCGTATGTCAAAGGAAGAAGCACAAGCACTCGCCAATGAACATGGAATCGAAATCAAACCGACTATGGAAGTGGGGCATATTCTTAATGAGTTCTTTGAACAAAAGGTTGAAGAGCAATTAGTTCAGCCAACGTTCATCTATGGACATCCGGTTGAAATTTCTCCGCTTGCTAAGAAAAATCCGGAAGATGAACGTTTCACAGACCGCTTTGAACTTTTCATCGTACGCCGAGAGCATGCAAACGCCTTTACAGAGTTAAATGATCCAATTGATCAGCGCGAACGTTTTGAAGCGCAGCTCATAGAAAAAGAAGAAGGAAACGATGAAGCTCATGAAATGGATGATGACTTTATCGAAGCGTTGGAATATGGTCTTCCCCCAACAGGTGGCTTAGGAATTGGGATTGACCGCTTGGTTATGTTACTAACTAACTCAGCATCGATTCGAGACGTGTTATTATTCCCTCAGATGCGACCAAAAGAATAAATTGGAAGTAAAAACCGGGTGAGCTGTTTAGCTTACCTGGTTTTTTTAAAAAAACTGTTGCGCTCGTTGCGAGAAGGTGATAAGATATTTCTTGTCGCGTTTTTAGTGAAAAGCGAGATGATAATAAAAGAAAAAATAACCATTGACTTCTTTAGGGGAGTTTGGTAGTATTTAAAAGTCGCTGTTACATTAAGCGAATCAATATATGAACCTTGAAAACTGAACAGCAAAACGTCAACGAAAGACGTCACGAGCGCCTTGGCGCGCGAACGGCTTTTGCGATGGTCGCCCTTGGGCGATCGGAGCAATCAGCCATTCTGAACTTCGGTGTTCGTGACTTAATTACTGATCAGCTTCGGCAGATCAAGCGAATCGCGCGTCTTTTAGACGGCGATACGCCAGCAGTATTGAGCAATCAACTACTCTATAATGGAGAGTTTGATCCTGGCTCAGGACGAACGCTGGCGGCGTGCCTAATACATGCAAGTCGAGCGGAGGTGTTGGAGCTTGCTCCAACATTTTAGCGGCGGACGGGTGAGTAACACGTGGGCAACCTGCCCTGCAGATCGGGATAACTCCGGGAAACCGGTGCTAATACCGAATAGTTTGCGGCCTCTCATGAGGCCACACGGAAAGACGGTTTCGGCTGTCACTGCAGGATGGGCCCGCGGCGCATTAGCTAGTTGGTGAGGTAACGGCTCACCAAGGCCACGATGCGTAGCCGACCTGAGAGGGTGATCGGCCACACTGGGACTGAGACACGGCCCAGACTCCTACGGGAGGCAGCAGTAGGGAATCTTCCGCAATGGACGAAAGTCTGACGGAGCAACGCCGCGTGAGTGAAGAAGGTTTTCGGATCGTAAAACTCTGTTGTGAGGGAAGAACAAGTACCAACTAACTACTGGTACCTTGACGGTACCTCACCAGAAAGCCACGGCTAACTACGTGCCAGCAGCCGCGGTAATACGTAGGTGGCAAGCGTTGTCCGGAATTATTGGGCGTAAAGCGCGCGCAGGCGGTCCTTTAAGTCTGATGTGAAAGCCCACGGCTCAACCGTGGAGGGTCATTGGAAACTGGGGGACTTGAGTGCAGAAGAGGAAAGTGGAATTCCACGTGTAGCGGTGAAATGCGTAGAGATGTGGAGGAACACCAGTGGCGAAGGCGACTTTCTGGTCTGTAACTGACGCTGAGGCGCGAAAGCGTGGGGAGCAAACAGGATTAGATACCCTGGTAGTCCACGCCGTAAACGATGAGTGCTAAGTGTTAGGGGGTTTCCGCCCCTTAGTGCTGCAGCTAACGCATTAAGCACTCCGCCTGGGGAGTACGGCCGCAAGGCTGAAACTCAAAGGAATTGACGGGGGCCCGCACAAGCGGTGGAGCATGTGGTTTAATTCGAAGCAACGCGAAGAACCTTACCAGGTCTTGACATCCCGCTGACCGCCTAGGAGACTAGGCTTTCCCTTCGGGGACAGCGGTGACAGGTGGTGCATGGTTGTCGTCAGCTCGTGTCGTGAGATGTTGGGTTAAGTCCCGCAACGAGCGCAACCCTTGATCTTAGTTGCCAGCATTCAGTTGGGCACTCTAAGGTGACTGCCGGTGACAAACCGGAGGAAGGTGGGGATGACGTCAAATCATCATGCCCCTTATGACCTGGGCTACACACGTGCTACAATGGACGGTACAAAGGGCTGCAAACCCGCGAGGGGGAGCCAATCCCAGAAAACCGTTCTCAGTTCGGATTGCAGGCTGCAACTCGCCTGCATGAAGCCGGAATCGCTAGTAATCGCGGATCAGCATGCCGCGGTGAATACGTTCCCGGGCCTTGTACACACCGCCCGTCACACCACGAGAGTTTGTAACACCCGAAGTCGGTGGGGTAACCCTTACGGGAGCCAGCCGCCGAAGGTGGGACAGATGATTGGGGTGAAGTCGTAACAAGGTAGCCGTATCGGAAGGTGCGGCTGGATCACCTCCTTTCTAAGGATTATATCGGAACCGATTCTTAACGGATCGGGTTGACGTTTTGCGTTCAGTTTTGAAGGTTCACTCCTTGCGGAGCACTTTCAACCTTGTTCTTTGAAAACTGGATAGATCGACATTGATTAAGAAACAAGCATCAAGTAGCGTGATCGCTTTGCGATCAACTTATTTTTTTGACCATTCAGTGGTTAAGTTAATAAGGGCGCACGGTGGATGCCTTGGCACTAGGAGCCGAAGAAGGACGGCACTAACACCGATATGCCTCGGGGAGCTGTAAGTGAGCTGTGATCCGAGGATTTCCGAATGGGGAAACCCACTGTTCGTAATGGAGCAGTATCCATGTGTGAATACATAGCACATGAGAAGGCAGACTCAGGGAACTGAAACATCTAAGTACCTGAAGGAAGAGAAAGCAAATGCGATTCCCCAAGTAGCGGCGAGCGAAACGGGATCAGCCCAAACCAGAAGGCTTGCCTTCTGGGGTTGTAGGACACTCTATACGGAGTTACAAAGGAATGGATTAAGCGAAGCGACCTGGAACGGTCCGCAAGACAGGGTAATAGCCCCGTAGCTGAAAGTTCATTCCCTCCAGAGTGGATCCTGAGTACGGCGGAACACGAAAAATTCCGTCGGAATCCGGGAGGACCATCTCCCAAGGCTAAATACTCCCTAGTGACCGATAGTGAACCAGTACCGTGAGGGAAAGGTGAAAAGCACCCCGGAAGGGGAGTGAAATAGATCCTGAAACCGTGTGCCTACAAGTAGTTAGAGCCCGTTAATGGGTGATAGCGTGCCTTTTGTAGAATGAACCGGCGAGTTACGATTGCATGCAAGGTTAAGGTGAGAAGCCGGAGCCGCAGCGAAAGCGAGTCTGAATAGGGCGAGTGAGTATGCAGTTGTAGACCCGAAACCAGGTGATCTACCCATGTCCAGGGTGAAGGTAAGGTAACACTTACTGGAGGCCCGAACCCACGCACGTTGAAAAGTGCGGGGATGAGGTGTGGGTAGCGGAGAAATTCCAATCGAACCTGGAGATAGCTGGTTCTCTCCGAAATAGCTTTAGGGCTAGCCTCAAGAAGAGAATCCTGGAGGTAGAGCACTGTTTGGACTAGGGGCCCATCCCGGGTTACCGAATTCAGACAAACTCCGAATGCCAGTGATTTATGCTTGGGAGTCAGACTGCGAGTGATAAGATCCGTAGTCAAGAGGGAAACAGCCCAGACCACCAGCTAAGGTCCCCAAATATCCGTTAAGTGGAAAAGGATGTGGCGTTGCTTAGACAACCAGGATGTTGGCTTAGAAGCAGCCATCATTTAAAGAGTGCGTAATAGCTCACTGGTCGAGTGACACTGCGCCGAAAATGTACCGGGGCTAAACGGATTACCGAAGCTGTGGATGGACATCGTAGATGTCCGTGGTAGGAGAGCGTTCTAAGGGCGTTGAAGTCAGACCGGAAGGACTGGTGGAGCGCTTAGAAGTGAGAATGCCGGTATGAGTAACGAAAGACGGGTGAGAATCCCGTCCACCGAATGCCTAAGGTTTCCTGAGGAAGGCTCGTCCGCTCAGGGTTAGTCGGGACCTAAGTCGAGGCCGATAGGCGTAGACGATGGACAACAGGTTGATATTCCTGTACCACCTCCCCGCCGTTTGAGTAATGGGGGGACGCAGAAGGATAGGGTGAGCGTGCCGTTGGTTGTGCACGTCCAAGTTGTGAGATGAGAAACGAGGCAAATCCCGTTTCTATATAACATCAAGCAGTGATGGCAAGAGGTTTACCTCAGAGTCCCTGATTTCACACTGCCAAGAAAAGCCTCTAGCGAGGCGGGAGGTGCCCGTACCGCAAACCGACACAGGTAGGCGAGAAGAGAATTCTAAGGTGAGCGAGTGAACTCTCGTTAAGGAACTCGGCAAAATGACCCCGTAACTTCGGGAGAAGGGGTGCTCTGGTAGGGTGAATAGCCCGAGAGAGCCGCAGTGAATAGGCCCAGGCGACTGTTTAGCAAAAACACAGGTCTCTGCAAAACCGTAAGGTGACGTATAGGGGCTGACGCCTGCCCGGTGCTGGAAGGTTAAGGGGAGTGCTTAGCGCAAGCGAAGGTGCGAACCGAAGCCCCAGTAAACGGCGGCCGTAACTATAACGGTCCTAAGGTAGCGAAATTCCTTGTCGGGTAAGTTCCGACCCGCACGAAAGGCGTAACGATCTGGGCACTGTCTCAACGAGAGACTCGGTGAAATTATAGTACCTGTGAAGATGCAGGTTACCCGCGACAGGACGGAAAGACCCCGTGGAGCTTTACTGTAGCCTGATATTGAATTTTGGTGCAACTTGTACAGGATAGGTAGGAGCCAGAGAACCCGGAGCGCCAGCTTCGGGGGAGGCGTCGGTGGGATACTACCCTGGTTGTATTGAACTT
>NZ_JAAMTH010000001.1:395000-555000 GCF_018283455.1 Planococcus sp. MSAK28401
TAAGACGTTCAGTGTTTGAAAAAGTTCACGTTACATAAAAACATATAATACCATATAATCATGATAAACTGGGTATACACATGAAAGAAAGGAAGTGTAATAGGTGACAAATAAATTATGGTTTCAAGCGGGCGTCGGAATCATCCTGACACTGGTCATCATTCGTTTATTCATCGAAGTCCAGGGGATTTTCGACCCGCTGTTCATCATTGCGGGAACGATTTTCGTACCGCTGCTTCTCGGGGGCGTGTTGTTTTATTTGACGCGTCCGCTGCTGTATTTTTTGGAGAAACGCAAATTTCCTAAATGGTCCGGCATCCTGATCATTGTACTTTTGATCGTTTTGGTCTTTTATCTATTGTATGCAATGGTCGGACCGATGGTGACGGAACAGGTCAACTCTCTTGTTGACAATGCACCTGAAATTATTGAGGATGTCGAAGACTATGCGCAGTATCTGCTCGCCCAGCGCGACCGTTTGCCCGATTCACTCGAAGAGCAAATCAATGATATGAGCGGCCAGATCGGCGACCGCATCGGCGATATCGGCGGCTGGATCGTGTCGTTCCTGACGAGCTTTATTTCGGGGCTGTTTACACTGATCCTCGTGCCGTTTTTCCTGATCTATCTATTGATCGATCATCGGAAATTCATCCCGTTCATTTCCGGCTTCTTCAGCGGACAGCGCAAGCTATGGGTCATCAAGACGCTCAAGGACATCGACCACACGTTGCAGGCCTATATCCAAGGCCAGTTGTTCGTCAGCTTTTTGGTTGGGATTATGCTATACATCGGCTATTTGATCATCGGCCTTGAATACTCGTTGTTATTGGCAATCATCGGCATGGCAACGAACGTCATCCCGTTTCTCGGGCCATATATCGCTGTTGTGCCGGCCATCATCATCGCGCTCGTACAAGAGCCGATCATGGCAGTTTATGTCGCCATCATCATGTTGATCGCACAACAGATTGAGAGTAATTTCATTACCCCGAACGTTATGGGGAATGCGCTCGATGTCCACCCGCTGACAGTCATCACATTGATTCTTGCAGCCGGTAACATCGCGGGCATTTGGGGGATAATCTTGGCGATCCCGTTTTATGCGGTCGTGAAAACGATCATCAAAAACATTTACGCAAGGCGCCAGGAAATCCGCTCGACCGCAACAAGAGAAGTATAAGGGAAAACCCGCAACGCTGGTTGCGGGTTTTTAATATGGGCAATTACTTGACGATAAATGGTTTACCCCCTAAACTATTGATAGTTGAGGGGGTAAACCATTTATGGATATGCGCATTAAAGAAGCGGTCGAATTGTTTCAAGAAGTATTATTTTACGGAACGGAACGGGTTATCCGTTCGGTGGACAATCCGTTGTGGGAACAGTTTTCCCCCGAGCAGATGCAGTCGCTGAAGCTAATCGGCAAAGAAGGTCGAATCACATCGGCGAGACTTGCAGTGCTGCAGGGTGTACATAAAAGCGCCGTCTCAAACCGCACGAAAAAGCTATTGCAAAAAGAATTGATTCAAGTCGTCCAGACGGCAGATCGGCGGGAAAAGCTGCTTGAATTGACCGATGCCGGAAAATCGGTCCTCGAAGAATCGGATAAAATATTGGCGGAGTATTTGGAAAAACTGATGTCGGAACAAGTCGACGACCAGGAAATCGATCAATTCTTGGTGATTTTCAGAAAGCTCAGCGCAATCATGAAAACGGATGGAGTGTAAGGGATGCAAACGATACTGAAATTAAAATGGCCGATCATGATCGGGCTCATCGTATTGACGGCGGCATTGTTTTTAGTGGCGCCAAACTTAACGGAACAAGCGGAAGAAGCAGGTTCGTTCCAATTGTCCGAACAAGCGGACTCGCAGCGTGCGGCTACCATTTTGGAATCGGCTGATGTGTCAGGGCAGACGATTTCATTGGTGATCGAACTGGATTCAGCGCTCGATGAAACAAGCGAGCAGCAGATTGCGGATATGAGAGCGGAAATCGAAGCGCTCGGCGATCCGGTGACGACAGTATTGGATCCATTTGAAAATGAAGAACTCGAAGCTCAATTGGTGGCAGAAGATCGACAGACGGTCTTGCTTCCGGTATCGATTGAAGGAACAGACGAAGAAGCGGCGGCACTCGCCGATGAAATCCGTGAAACGATTGTGCCAGAAGATTTAACGGTCTACTTGACAGGTGAGGCGATCATCAACCAAGACGTCAATACCAGTGCGCAGGAAGGGCTGAAGAAAACCGAAATCATCACGGTAGTTTTGATTTTCGGCTTGCTGCTGGCGGTATTCCGTTCGTTTATCACGCCAATCATCCCGCTTGTGGCGGTAGGGCTCAGCTATTTGCTCAGCCAATCGCTCGTGGCGTTTTTCATCGATTGGTTCGGCTTCCCGGTATCGAATTACACGCAGATTTTCCTGGTGGCGATTCTGTTCGGTCTCGGGACTGATTATTGTATCTTGTTGCTCAGCCGTTATAAAGAAGAGCTGACAGAAGGAAAAGATGTGCAAGAAGCGATTCTGAATACGTACCGGACGGCAGGGAAGACTTTGTTCATCAGCGGATTCTCGGGCTTTATCGCATTTGCAGCTATCGGTTTTGCGGAATTCCCGATTTTCAAATCGGCCGTTGCCGTCGCAGTCGGCATCGCCGTACTCCTTGTCGTGCTGTTTACCGTCATGCCGTTTTTCATGGCGGTGCTAAAAGACAAGCTGTTCTGGCCAAGCAAGGGCTCGGCTTCCCATAAGGACAGCAAATTGTGGATCTGGATCGGCAAATTGTCCGTCAACCGGCCGCTTTGGTCGATGCTGCTGGTGGCGGCCATTACGGTTCCTTTGTTGTTCTCCTATAATAATGACCTTTCATTTAATACAGTAGACGAAATCAGTTCGGATTATGAATCGGTGAAAGGCCTCGATGCCATTGAATCGGCATTCGGCGCAGGCAATACGATGCCGGTGCAAGTTGTCATCAAAGGCGAAGAAAACCTAACGGCAGAAGAAACAATTCCGTATCTGGATGCCTTGGCGCAGGACATGGAAAAAGTCGAAGGTGTCGACATGGTTCGTGCCATTACGCGCCCTACCGGTTCGGTCATCGATGAATTTTTCGTCGATCATCAGTTGGGCCTTATCGCAGAAGGACTTGAAGAAGCGAATGCCGGGATTGGCGAAGTCCAGTCCGGCCTCGGGGAAATCGAAACCAATCTGGAAACGATCAGCGGACAGGCTGGAGGCGCTGGTCTTCGCGAAGCAGCTGCAGGTTTGTCGCAAGTGAACGGGCAGCTCGAACAGATTTCAGGCGGCCTCCAGCAGACCGGCAATATTGAACAGACAGTCGGTGCGCTCGCGCAAGTGAATGCCGGGCTTTCAGAGATCGAACAAGGCTTGAACGGCGGCGCTGGCCAGTATGATGAATTGGCTGGCGGCATCGGGGAGCTTGCGCAAGGCGTCGGCGCTTCATCCGACGGCCTTGTGGAAATCAGTGAAGGCTTGACTGAAATCGCCGACACGCTGACAGGCATCAGCGACAGCGAAGCGGTGCGCGGCACAGGGATCTATCTTCCTGAAGGCATCTTGGAACAAGAAGAATTCGAACCGCTGCTTGATCAGTATGCATTTGGCGAAGGGGAAGGCATGCTGATGGAAGTGGTGCTCGAAGAAGATCCATATTCGCCGGAAGCGATCGACATCGTCACGAATTTGAAAGAAGCGGCCGAGAGAAGCATTAACGGCACGCCTCTTGAAGAAGTGGACATCGCATATGGCGGGGTTCCAAGCATCAATAGCGACTTGAAGGATATCTCAGAGAGCGACTTTACGCGAACGGTCAGCATTATGCTCATCAGTTTGTTCGTGGTTTTGGCAGTGCTTCTGCGTTCCTTCATCATGCCGCTGTTCATGATTGGCTCTCTTTTATTGACTTATTATAGTTCGATTGCGATCACCGAGTTGATCTTCGTCGGATGGCTTGGCTATGATGGCATCACGTGGGCCGTTCCGTTCTTTGGCTTCGTCATGCTCGTCTCGCTCGGCATTGATTATTCGATCTTCCTGCTCGACCGCTACCGGGAAGAAGCCTTGACGGCTGAAGACTTCTCGAAAGCGATGCACCGGTCGATGGCGAAAATGGGGACAGTCATCATCACGGCTGCCATTTTGCTCGCTGGAACCTTCGGCGCGATGCTGCCATCTGGAGTCTTAAGCCTGATGCAGATCGCAGCCATCGTCATCACAGGCTTGCTGCTTTACGGCTTGATCGTTTTGCCGCTGCTCGTGCCGGCGATTACCGTTTCATTTGCGGGCGGCGCTTGGTGGCCATTCGGATTGAAAAAGAAAAAATAAGTTTTAAGGGCTGTCCCAAAAGGTCACGAAAAGAGACTTTTAGGGGCAGTCCCTTTTCGTCTCTTAAAGAAAGTGCCGATGTCCGTTTCGACGGACGCTTTCCGCGGGCACGGCCTTAGCCGCTTCCCTCGCTTCGCTCAGTCCAGGGTCTTCGGCTCGCGTCGCTCCTTCGCTTAGCTCAGTCACTGCTCCCGCTGGAGTCGCCGTCTCCATTCCTACCAGCCGGCTACTTTCAGGGGCATCACCGATAAATGAAAAACAGACGGAGAAAAAGAATTTCTTTTTCTCCGTCTGTTTTATTTTAGGGACTTATGGGCAGTCCTTTTTCTATTATTTCGCAAACGGCGAAGCGTACCCTATGCGTGTTATAATAAAGTCAGAAATCCAAAGAAGAAATGGGGATGTCCAGTGCTGACATTTGAACAAAAACTAGAAGTGATCGAAGCGTTTCCGGAACTGACACGAAAAGAAGTGTCAATGAAACGAGTCAACTTCCAATTTGAAGAAAGCCTCTACGATAAGAAAAACGTGGTCTACCATCTGCACCCGAACGGCAACGGCTTTGTCTTCGTCGGCGATTTGCCGCATTACGAAGCGGACAGCCGCGGCTTGGTCAATATTCGCGATTTTTCAGCGAGCCAGTTGCGCAGCATCATTGCCGACTCGATTGATTATTTGGGCCAAGAACCTGAACCGCCTTATGATAAGCGGTGGACCAATAGAGAAGGCGAAAAACTCGACCTTGTCTACGAAGAGCCTTTCTGGAATATCTACACAGGCAAAAACCTCGAAGAAAGCTTTGGCACATTTGATGATGCTGAAGATTATCTGCTCGACCAAGGATTCAGCGAGCGGAAATAATGAACATCCGAAGATTGGGAATGCACGAGGAATTGCCGCTCGGCCTGTTGCTGGAAGCGGATCCTTCTGAGCAATTGGTTCGCGACTATTGTTCTGGCGGCCATTGCTTTATCGCCGAACAACAGGAAACCGTCATGGGCGTGTTCGTCTTGGTTGCGCTGGATTCGAATACCGCTGAAATTAAAAACATTGCACTCGCTGAGTCTGAGCGCGGCAAAGGGCTTGGCAAGCGTTTGGTGTTTTCAGCGCTCGAAGAAGCGAAAAAGCTCGGCTTTTCAACTGTTGAGATCGGCACCGGAAATTCGAGTTTGGCGCAATTGGCGCTCTACCAAAAATGCGGGTTCCGCATGAAATCGATCGACCGGGATTTTTTCACCCGCCATTACGAAGAACCGATTTTTGAAAATGGCCTCCAATGCCGGGATATGGTGCGGCTCGATTATCGGTTATAACAAGCGAATGCAGCAGATGCATTCGCTTTTTTCTTTTATTATCAACAAGACAGCTGCGCATGCGGCGAAAAAGAGGAAAATTCTGACCATTTTCGGTATGCTGAGAGAAGAGGTGAGGACATGTTCAAGAAAGTGATACTGTACACAAACCGTTTGGATGAAATGAAAGGCTTCTATGAGTACCAGTTGGGCTTCCGGATTGTCGAGGAAGACGAAGCAAGCTTTGCGCTTTCGATCGGCACGTCCGTTTTGGAATTTCGCCAGTCGGACCGAGCGTCTTTTTACCATTATGCGATCAATATTCCAGGCAACCAATTCAGTTTGGCTAAATTCTGGGCGCGTGCACGCGTCGAACTGAACCGCCAGGAAGGCATGGATGAAATCTATTATTCGAATTTTAATTCCGATGCATTTTACTTCCAGGACCCTGCCGGCAATATCGTTGAGTTTATCGGACGCCGCCACGTCGACATCATGGATGACTTCACAATCGATTCACTGCTCGATATCAGTGAAGTCGGCATCGTTTCGCCACATGTAAAGGAAGTGGGCGAGTCATTGGAACAGATGGAGATTCCCGTTCGCGGCAATAAAGGGATCGATGCGACAACGCTGAATTTCCTCGGCAAAGACCCCCATTTTCTGGTGCTGGTACCGCCGAAACGAACGTGGTTCTTCTCCAAGCTGAAAAGCGAAACCCATCCGCTTGCAATCGAACTTGCAGACGGGCGGATGATCGAAATTGACGTGGAAGGGCATATGGTTCAAAAGCAAGCGGATAATCCGGTTTCCGACTTGATGGAATCCGCTGCCTTTTCAGGGACTGCCCATATGGCGGGCAATGAAAATTGGTCGCTTGCCAAAGGATTCGCGAACCGTGCGGACGAACGGCCGATTGCCGTCGACAGCCGCTTCGGCATCGCGTCCGGCAGCAAAATCTTTACAGCCGTGGCCGTGTTGCAATTGGTGGAACAAGGCAAGCTTGAGCTATCCGCCAAGCTGTCAGAGCTATTGCCGAAGACCTTCCCGAATTTCAACGCCACGGTTCATCAATTGTTGTGCCATACATCGGGTCTTCCTGATTACTTCGATGAAGAAGTTATGGATGATTTTGAACAATTATGGCAAGAGATTCCGATGTACCGGATGGAGACGCCGGCTGATTTTGTACCATTATTCCGCGACTTGCCGCCTGTCGAAGAACCGGGAGCGCGTTTTCGCTCTAACAACGCCGGCTATATTGCGCTTGGGCTGATTATCGAGCAAGTGACTGGCGAAGAGTTTGCCGATTATGTCGAGCGGGAAGTTTTGGAGAAAGCAGATATGTCGGACTCGGGTTATTTCCGCCTGGACCGGTTGCCGAAAAATACGGCGTATGGATATATTGAGGAAGACGGCTCTTGGCGCACGAACCAATACGCGATTCCAGTTCGCGGTGGAGCGGACGGAGGCGCCTTCGTCACGGCAGGGGACATGGCGAAATTCTGGAACCGGTTGATGGACGGGACTTTATTGTCTGAAGAGATGAAAAACCGCCTGCTGACGGTCCAGACACAAGAAGGCGAACAGGCTTACGGCTACGGTGTGTGGATCGATAAGCAAGAAGCGGAGATGGTGAAGTATCATGTAATGGGGTACGACCCAGGCGTGAATTTCCGCTCGGGCTATTATCCACAGCAAAAATCCATCGTTACTGTATTGTCAAATGCAGGGGAAGGCGCGTATGATATAGTGAAAGCCATTGAACGCGAGAAAAAACTGAGAGGGTGAGTCGATGGACGGAAAAAAACTGGCCATGAGCGTAGTGGTCGGAACGCTCCTGTTGGTCGCGATCATTTTCCTGGTCTTCCAATTGTATTTCATCATGAATTAAAAAAAGCTGCCATTGGGCAGCTTTTTTCTTTGTGAAATACGGGAGGGAAGTGAGTGGAGAAAGTTTGTACTATTCGACTGCGTTGCAGGGGGCTGCTTGGTGCTCGCAGGATGCGAGTCATGCAGTTGATGCGACAGGACGTCGCGTTTTCAACTGCCCGGGAGCGGGTGTTGAGCCAACGTGCCGAATTTCTCTGTGTTCGAGCATCGCTTGATACGCGTTGCTCCCACATCTGCTACGCAGATGCGTCGCAAATGAATGGACTCGGCTTCCCCTCGCCATCCATTCACCCCTTCCACTCCGTCTCTAGTTTTAGAAGGAAGAGAATTTCTTTTATCCGCTCGACTGAAAATGTGGAAATGCTTCATGCTTTGTAGCTCATATCATTTGGAACAAGAGAAGGCGATAGTGAGTACTAGTTTCACCACAAGCTTCTTGACTCAAATGCTATAGGACTAGATGCTTCATCGCAGGAAGCGATTTCCCCGCTAGCCGGCAACTAGTTAAAGAAGCAGAACTGACTAAACGCACCCGGATTAATGGAATTTCTCAGCCGCCGAGCGTAAGGGGGTGAGCCGACGCAATAAGACAGGTGCTCTTACTGGCTTGTTGCCAAAGGCCAACCCAAAGCAGGGCGGCGAATACTAAAGCGACGCTTATATCAATATGCTGGAACATTTCCGCACACAAACATTGGCTATCTTCACCTAGAGAACTCGCTCCATTGCATGCATATATTTTTAGACAATAAAAAATGGACTCTTCCGAAGAAGAGTCCATTGAAAGTTTAAGGGTTAATTAAGCTTTTGATACGTTAGTAGCTTGAAGACCGCGTTGGCCTTGCTCGATGTCAAAAGTAACTTCTTGACCTTCGTCAAGAGTTTTGAATCCTTCGCTTTGGATAGCTGAGAAGTGTACGAATACGTCGTCTCCGCCTTCGCGCTCGATGAAGCCGAATCCTTTTTCTGAGTTAAACCATTTTACTTTACCTTGTTCCATGTGTGTTTCCTCCTCGTATGCTAATGCATACATTGTATTACTATCCTTGCTCAAATCCTTCAGATAAAATCTGATACTTAATGAAAAGCCATCGAACAAAAATAATTCTTCCTTAGAATAGCACGGCACTCTGTGGAATGCAAGGGTTAAGTTCGGTTGGTTCTTTTTCCCGCCATTCGTTATAGTTAAATGAAGAGGGATAGGAGGGGAATCGATGCAGCGGATTATGGTGATCGGTGTATCAGCGGGAGCCGGCAAATCAACGTTTGCGAGACGTTTGGGGGAAGTAATGGAGTTGCCGGTGCATCATTTGGACGCGTATTATTGGAAGCCGGGATGGGTCGAAGCAGAAGAAAAAGAATTTCGGCACAAGCAACAGGAACTGGCGAATGAGTCACGCTGGATCATCGAAGGGAACTATAACAGCACGGTCGATATCCGCTTGTCGGCTTGCGATGCACTTATCCAATTGCAGCTGCCGCTGTGGCGCTGTTTATGGCGTGTATTGAAAAGGCGCGTCCAATACCGCAAACAGGCGAGGCCGGATATGGCGCCAGGATGTCCTGAAAAGCTGGATTACGAATTCTTGAAGTTCATCGTGACAACTTATCGCAGCCGGCAAAAATCGCAGCATCATTTAATAGAAGAATTTATTAGGGAGTATCCTGAAAAACAGGCGTATATTCTCCGTACTCAGGCGGAAATCGACGCTTTTTTATTGCAAGCCGGTAAATAGTTTCAATTTTACAGTCAATTGAAAAAACTTGAAGACGATGGATAGCGAACATGGTATTCTGATAGTACGAAAGAAATGAGGGGGAATGGGCTTTGAATGACCGTCTATATGAAGGTACACTGACCAATGTGCGTTTGCACAAACAGGTGCCAATGTATATGAAGCGCCTGTACCTGGAGGATTTGGCTGAAATCGAACGGGTTCAGCAAACGGTTATCGACTCGCTGCCAGAGAAAAATACGTTGCAGCCTTTATCAACCGAGGAATTTTTATTTATTTTGAATCACAATGGCTTGATCGTTGGGGCATATGTAGAAGGAGAACTCGTGGCTTTTCGGGCATTGCTCGTTCCGGAAATTGATGCGGAACATCTCGGACGGGATATCGGGCTTTCAGAAGAAGAACTTGGCGACATGATCTACCAGGAAATTTCGGCGGTCGCTCCTGATTATCGGGGAAACCGCCTTCAGCAGAAATTGGCAGAAGTGGTAATGAAGGAACTGAAGAAGCTGGAAAAGAAATTCCGATACGTTGCTTGTACAGTGGCCCCAATGAATATCCCGAGCTTGAAAGATAAATTCACGCAGCAGATGCACATCGCTGCGTTGAAAAAGAAGTACGACGGCCTGGAACGTTATATTCTGGTAAAGGATCTCGATCAGCCTAATGCAGATTACGGCAATCAAATCACGGCACCGATTGACGACCTGAAAAAACATCAAGAATTACTAAATGAAGGATATGTTGGAATCGGCTTCCAGATGGTCAAAGGCTTTCATGCGCTACAATTTGCCAAACCTCTTAGTTGATCGGTAATTTTTTTAAAAAAGCGTCTCGAATTGTGGAACACTACTGCGCTTTCCTGTAAAATTATCAGAAATTCACATAAATTTATCTTCAAGAGGAGTTACGATATGAAGTTGCAATTTGCACAAATCCCCGGGGTACGTATAGTAAAATCATTCGGGCCAGAGTCAGCGGACATCCAGGCGATTGTCTATAACTCTTCGGCGGCACGGAATGGTTCTGCATTTTTTTGCGTCATCGGAGAGAACACGGACGGACATTTATACATAGAGCCTGCCATCGAAAATGGTGCACAGGCAATCATCGGCTCCAACGAGGAAATTCTGTCCCAACAAGCGAAGCGCCATCCGGCTGTCAGCTTTGTGCTGGTGGCGGATGTACGCTATGCACTTGCGCACACTGCAGATTTCTTTTTCAGCTCACCACAGCATGATTTGTTTAAAATCGGCGTGACAGGCACGAACGGCAAGACCACAACGGCTACCTATGTCCGTAATTTATTCAATTTGCTGGGAACACCTTGTGGATTTATTGGCACGACAGGCATCGAAACGGCTGAAGGCAAAGTGCCGTTCAAAAAAAGCACGCCGACTACGCCAATCGCTTCGGATATCCACCAGATTTTCTCCATGCTGGTTGATGCTGACACACAGGCAGTTGCCATGGAAGTGTCGTCTACTGCACTGGATCAGCAGCGCGTGGAAGGCATCGTTTTCGATGTCGCGATCCATACGAATTTATCCGAGGAACATCTCGAATACCATAAAACTTTTGAACATTACCGGGAGTCTAAACTGAAATTGTTCGAGCGCGCGAAAGCGGCAGTCGTCAATCTCGATGACCCTGGTTTGAGCGGCGGCATTCTAGCGGTGGCGGATTATCCGGTACTGAGCTATAGCCAAAATCCGTCGAGCGGCGCCGATCTCATTTGGGGAGATTACAGCGCATCTGCACAAGGCATGCGTTTTGAATTGAATTATAGAGGCGACGTCCGGATGATCGAAGCCCCGCTATTCGGCGATTACAATGCCGCGAATTTGACGGCGGCGATTGCGACTGCCTTGCACGCAGGACATTCACTCGACCAAATCATTGCGGTCTTGCCGGATATGCCTCAAGTGGAAGGGCGTTTTCAAGTGATCAGGGGACCTGAAGAGCGGACCATCATTTTGGATTACGCCCATACCCCAGTCGCGATCGATGCGGTCTTAAAAGAAGCCCGTAAATTGCCGCATCGCCGTTTAATCGCGCTTATTGCCGGAATCGGCATCCGTGATTTCGCCAAGATGCCGAAAATGGCGAAAGCGTCTGAAGGAAAAGCAGATGTTTTAGTCGTTACAGTCGACCATCCGGGTTATAACGACCCGGATGAGGTTGTATCGGAAGTGATCAAAGGCTTCAGTGTGCCGTACATGCAAAAAGTGCTGAAGGCGCCAACACGCAAACAGGCAGTGGAAAAAGCGCTTGAGGAAAGCGGCCCAGAAGACATCATCTTGTTGTCGAGCGGCTGTATCAACGGCGCGCAAATCATCAAAGGGGAACATATCCCGCATTCAGATGAAGCGATAATCGAAGCGTTTTTCTCGAGCAAAACCGGGGAATTTTAGCGGCGAGGGTCGCTTTTTTCGGGTGGAATGTGTTTAATAGAAGAGAAGCTAGTTAAAGACTAAGAATTGGAGTGAATGGAATGCAGTATCGTACAGAAAAAGACACGATCGGTGAAATTCAAGTTGAAGCTGACAAAATGTGGGGCGCGCAAACTCAGCGCAGCGTCCAAAACTTTGCCATCGGAACAGAACGTATGCCCCATGAAGTGGTCATGGCATTTGCTCAATTGAAAAAAGCGACAGCTAAAGCGAACCACAAGCTCGGCAAGATGTCCGACGTTAAAATGCGCGCAATCGAAGCGGCTGCCAACGAAGTAATCGAAGGCAAATGGAACGACCATTTCCCGCTCGTCGTTTGGCAGACAGGAAGCGGCACGCAGTCCAATATGAACATGAACGAAGTATTGGCGCGCCGCGGAAACGAAATTTTGGCAGAACAGGGGTCGGATGAAAAACTTCACCCGAACGATGACGTCAATATGTCCCAAAGCTCGAACGATACATATCCGACAGCAATGCACGTTGCCGGCGTTCTAGCGGTAACGGAGCAATTGATTCCAGCGGTCCAGAAGTTGAAAGCGACTTTGGATGAAAAAGCGAAGAAATTCGACGACGTCATCAAAATCGGCCGCACGCACTTGCAGGATGCCACACCGCTTACATTAGGCCAGGAAATCAGCGGCTGGCGCCACATGTTGGAGAAAAGCGAGCGCATGATCAAAGAAAGCGTCGAGCATATGCGTGAACTTGCGATCGGCGGAACAGCAGTTGGAACAGGCATTAACGCAGACCCGAAATTCGGCGGCTATGTTGCGGAATTCATCGCAGAAGCAGTCGGCACGGAATTCACTTCAGCGGAAAACAAATTCCATGCACTGACAAGCCACGATGAAATGGTCTATGTGCACGGTGCAGTGAAAGCTCTTGCGGCAGATGCGATGAAGATTGCCAACGATGTACGCTGGCTCGCAAGCGGCCCACGCAGCGGCATCGGCGAAATCACGATTCCGGCAAATGAGCCGGGCAGCTCGATCATGCCAGGGAAAGTTAACCCGACGCAAAGCGAAGCCTTGACGATGGTATCAGCCCAGGTCATGGGCAACGACGCAGCGATCGGATTTGCGGCGAGCCAAGGAAACTTTGAACTCAATGTCTTCAAACCGGTCATTGCATACAACTTCCTGCAATCGGTCCGCTTGTTGACGGATTCGCTCGTTTCCTTTAACGATAACTGTGCGATCGGTATCGAAGCGAACTTGGACGTCATCGAAAACCACGTGAAAAATTCCTTGATGCTCGTCACTTCGCTCAACCCGCATATCGGTTACGAAAAAGCGGCAGCAATTGCCAAGCAAGCACATAACGAAGGTACGACGTTGAAAGAATCAGCAGTCAAGAGTGGCCACTTAACGGCGGAGCAATTCGACGAATGGGTGCGCCCGGAGAATATGGTAGGAAAATAATGCAAACAGCCGGGAGTTCCCCGGCTGTTTTTTTGTGGAACAAGGAGTTTTAGGGCAGGAAATAGAAGTAGAGGTAATAAGGAACCGAAAAAGTAAAACATCAGAAACTACAAAAGAGGTGCAGTATGCAAAAAACATTTATTACATCATGGAGCGGGGGCAAAGACTCCGCTTTGGCATTCTTTAGGGCAGTCCAGCAAGGACATGTGCCAATCGCGTTGTTCACCATGTTCGAAGAAGACGGGGAACGCTCAAGATCCCACGGTTTGAAAAAGCAGATCTTGGAAGCGCAAGCGGAACGGATGGGCTTGCCTTTAGTGATCGGCCAAGCAGACTGGTCAGGATATGAAAAGGAATTTATCCACCATCTGCAGCATTTCAAAGAACAAGGCATCGAAATGGGTGTGTACGGCGATATTGACCTGCAGGACCATCTTGATTGGGTTGAAAAAGTCAGCGAAAAGGCAGAACTCGATGTCTTGCACCCATTATGGCAAGAAGCCCGCCGGTCGCTATTGGAAGAGCTGATCGAAGAGGAGTTCAAAGCTGTCATTACAGTGGTGGACACTGCACGAGTCGGGGAGGAGTTTCTCGGGCGCGTTTTTACCCGCGAGCTGATCGAGGAGCTAGAAGCACTCGGCATCGATGCCTGCGGAGAGGAAGGGGAATTCCATACCACATTGGTGGACGGCCCGATTTTTGTTGAACCGCTGCCAGTGGAGTTCGGGGACATTGTGCATGATGGCCAGTACGCAATGCTCGAAGTGAAACTTCAAACAGGGGAGTGATGGAATGTGATCCAGATCATCAGCGTTGAAGAAAAGCATATCCGCCAAATGTCTGCATTGCTTTCAAAACGCCAGGCTCGGGAGCGGAAGATTTTCCCGTATCTGCCGGATAAGTTCGAGGAAATTGATGAGGCGGAGATTGTCATCCGCAAATTGCTCGAGCGCCCTTATGTGAGTGGGGTAGTCGCTGTCCGGGGCATTGATGTAATCGGATACCTGATTTATGAATTCAAGGAAGAAGCCCATCGTGGCCGCTATGTATGGATGGATTATGAATCGATCGCCATCAGCGAGCACGAACATCCGCGCTTGTTGCGCTTATTATATGCGGATGCTGGAGCGGAATGGGTCAAGCATGGTTATTTCCATCATGTGCTGATGGCGCCGCTTGGAGATGAAATGGTGTTCGAGCAATGGTTCGATCAAGGATTCGCCTTCGAGCAGAAATACGCCATCCTGTCGCTTGATGATTATGAACCAAAAAACGGCGCGTTACCGGACCTCGAATTCCGCCGTGGCACGAAAGCAGACGCGCCGCTCCTGAAAAAAATGGCGGTGTGGAACAGCATCCATCAGGCAGCCGCCCCATCCTGGCATCCAATTACAAGGGAAACGATGGAAAATGTTCAGAAAAGCTATGTGGCGCTTACGGAAGATGAAGAAGCTTATCTATGGCTCGTTACCCAAGGCGAACAAGCTGCCGGCTTCCATGTGTATTTCCGTATGGAAGACCCTTTCAGTTTAGTGGCGCCCGAAAATTGCGTAGAACTGCCGGCTGCTTCGACTAACCCGGATATGCGTGGGCGCGGAATCGGCCGTGCACTGGCGAACCATTGCTTTAGTGAATTGAAGAAAGAGGGCTATGATTATATTTTTGCTGATTGGCATACGCCGAACCAAATGGCTTCCTACTTCTGGCCGCGAATGGGTTTCCAACCCGTCATGGTCCGGATGTCACGGCAAATCGATCCGCGCATCTCATGGGCGCACGGCCACGATTGAAAAGAGAGCATCGCTTTGCTTGCTCATGGAAACTAGCTTCGTTATACTCGTAGGCGTGTTGGAAATGACGATATTTCCCAGGCCTTTTCCTGAAAAAACTACATTTCTTTGTAGTTTTTTCTTTTTTTATGATTACAGCGTAAAACTGTCGGGAAGGCAAGAAGGGGATTAAATAATTGAGGGGGATTCGATGAAAAAGAAAGGCTTGATTGATTACCGGATTTTTCTTCCGGCTTTGATCATTATCATCGCAATCAGCGTTCCACTCGCGCTTTATGAAAGCCGTTCACTGGAATTGCTGAATGGGATTTTTACGACAATTGTTGAAGTATTTAGCTGGGGGTATCTCTGGTACGGCATTATATTAGTTGGGGCTGCGTTGTATTTTTCGTATTCCAAATACGGCGATATCGTTCTCGGCGATCCGGCAGAAAAGCCGCGCTTGACTTTATTTGAGTATGCATCTATTTTGATCGCCATGGGGCTCGGTTCGACGATCATGCGCACAGGCATGCTGCAATGGACATCCGTGGCAAACAACCCGCCCGCTGGAATGGACGCCGGTTCACCGGAATCGATTTTAATGGGCAATGCCTACAGCATGTTCTTATGGGGCTTCCAAGTATTCGCGATTTTCGTCATGATCGCCCCGGCGATGGCTTATACGCTGCACGTCAAGAAAAAGCCGATGATGCGCATGTCCGAAGCGGCTCGACCGGTTTTCGGCGATAAGTTGACGGATGGCTGGGCAGGGCGCTTGCTCGATATCCTGTTTTTGCTCAGCATCATGACAGGGGCTGCCGTAACGCTTGGCTTGGGCGCACCGATCATCACATATAATATTTCTGCTTTGATGAACATTGACGTGACGTTCGGATTGACGCTCGTCGTCACTATTGTCTGGGTGGCACTGTTTTCCGTCAGCGCTTATCTTGGCGTGGAGAAAGGCATCAAACGGCTCAGTACGTTCAATATCTATTTAGCTGGTGCCTTTACAGTGTTTATTCTGTTGGCAGGGCCTGGTGTCTTTATCCTGAATTATTTCTCAGACAGCGTTGCATCGCTGTTCACGAATTACTTGAGTTTTTCACTCAACACAGACTCGGTCTACCAAGGTGCGGCGTCGCACGTGCAAAGCAATACAGTATTCTGGTTTGCTTATAGTGCTACATGGGCGATGCTGCATTCGGTGTTTGCGGCCCGTATTTCAAGAGGGCGCACCATCCGCGAGATGATCATGACCTATCTATTGGCGCCGACTCTGTTGTCTTGGATCGCGACAGGCGTTCTCGGCGGGCTTGGTGTTCACCGTTACTTAACGGGAGAATTGCCGATTTTGGATATGGTGAAGGAAAACCGGATGGCTGTCATTCCTGAAATTCTTTCAACCTTGCCGTTTGGCGGGCTCGCAATCGTCGTCTTCATTATCGTCGCGCTCATCTTCCTAACGACGACGCTCGACTCGACGACTTACACGATTGCTGCCTATACGAGCACGCTTGATATGAGCAAAAATGAACCGCCGAAAATTTTGCGCATCCTGGTTGCCGGCATCATTACCATCATTTCACTGGTGCTCATGAGAATCGGCGGCTTGGCACCGCTTGAAGTGGTTTCCGGCTTGATGGGCTTGCCGATCATTTTCATCACCTTCCTGATGATTTATTCGGCGAAGAAAATGATGGACCAAGACCGTGCGTGGCTCACGAATGTACGCGACAAGGAAACGCCTTTGAAACGCTCGAAACAGAAAACGAAAAGTGAATAATTGTGAGGATCCTGCATACCTAAGCGTGTGCAGGTTTTTTTAATTCAGAATCAATTTACTGCATAAAAAAACTGATTTCGACTTGCGAAATCAGTTTTTTATATGCTTCTATTCAATGCTTGTCGTAAAAACGGCAAACAGACTTATGCTGTGGGTTCGTATCGTCATTCGGGTTCGAGTAACTTGCCTGTTTCTTCATTATAGAAACGCAGCAGGTCGCCGTTGATTAAAGCGTCTGAATAGCCGATCTCTTCGAAGGCTTCTTCAACATACGGTTCACAGAAACCTTGATCGATCACCTCGCCGGTGCCGTTTTCATAGCAAGTGTTTCCAGCATAGACATAGTCTTCGGTCACTAGCCGTCCGTCCCTGAAGATGACAAACTCTTCGTGGTCTTCCGCAAACAGGTCGCTGCCGAATTGGACATCAGTCGCTGAATCGACGCCCAGCATATTCAAGAGGGTGGGGCGCATATCAATTTGTCCGCCAATTTCTTCATCGGTGTATCCTTCGCCGTATCCCGGGATGTGGACAAAGAACGGCACGCGTTGGAGCTGCGCCGATTCGTAAGGGGTTATGTCACGCCCTAGATACTGCGCCATTGCGGCATTATGATTTTCAGAGATGCCGTAATGGTCGCCGTAAAGAACGATAATCGAGTCTTCGTACAAGCCATTGTCTTTCAGTTCCTGGAACAATTCCTTCACCGCTTCATCGAGATAGCGCGTCGTCTGGAAATAGCGGTTGAGGGTTCCGGAATTGGAATCGAATTCTTCAATCAGTTTATCTTCAGGGTCCAAGGTGAACGGATGGTGGTTGGTCAAGGTGATCATCCGGCTATAGAAAGGCTGTGGCATGTCTGTCATGTGCTGGACGGATTGCTTGAAGAAAGGGATATCCTTCATGCCCCAATTGACCGCTTGCCCTTCACCGACTTCGTAGCTCTGGATATCAAGGAACTCATCGATTCCCAAGGATTCGTACATCATATCGCGATTCCAGAAGCTTTTGTTATTGGCATGCTGGACATTCGTCGAGTAGCCGTTATCTCCGAGTTTTTCGGCCATCGAATGGTAAGTGTTTCCGGCATGCGTGAAAAAGGCTGCGCTGCCGCCAAGCGGGTACAAGGAATTTTCCAACAGGAACTCCGAGTCAGCGGTCTTGCCGAGCCCGGTTTGGTGATAGAAGTTTGGGAAGTAAATCGTATCTTCATCTTCCGTCAAGCTATTCAAAAATGGTGTGATCGTTTCGCCATTCATCTGTTCATTGATGGTGAAACTCTGCAACGATTCCAAGGTCACGACGATCAAGTTTTTTCCTTCGGCGATGCCGTTCATGTCTTCCGAAGGTTCAACTTGTTGGGTACGGACATGGCTGTTCACTTCAGTGAGTTCCGAGCTGTCGGCAAAAGCGCGCTGGGCTTGGGATTTCGATTGAATATAGACATCGTAGAGATGGTAATTATAGACGCCGAGGTTTTTCACGAGCATTTCACGGTCAAAACTTCTTGTCAATAGCTGTGGCCTTTCCGCTTCAGCAAGCCCCAAATTCAAGAACAGGACAGCTGCTGACAACACGAAATACGATTTTCGCCGGGCAGGAACTTTTGCTTGAACTGCCTTAACCGGAAGAAACTGAATGGCCAAGAAGATGACGATGACATCAGCGAAATAAAGGATGTCGCTGAAGTAGATGCTCGCCGCTGCGCTGGATCCGAGATCGCCAAAATTATTCGTTTGGAAAAGGACCGGCAAGGTGATGAAATCTGTGAAAAATCGGTAAAATGCGACGTTCGCATAGAGCACAATGGAACTGATAGCGGCAAAAGCGAGCAAATATGCATGGCGCAGCTTCGTTTTTTTGATGAATAAAGAAGCGCCGTAGACAAACAGCAGGAAACTCAGCGGGCTTAGGAATAAGATGAATTCCTGCATCGCATTATCGATCGTGATGGAAAAGCCAATTTGATAGACGGCATACGTTTTCAGCCATGTGGCGACAATCGCAATGGCAAGCAGGTAGTATGGATTATGGTTTTTAGTCAATATAGATGGACTCCTTACAGCATATCAATCATTCATTTGCTGGCATGCGGATTTTTATTTCCCCCAGCTGATTCCCAACCTGGAAGATTTCTTTCATGATAACATAAAAAAATGTTTTTTCCCATAAAGGTTACATTATGGGACAGCAGGTGTTAAACTGGGTCTCGTTATGAAAGTGATGGGAATCACTCAAATTCACGTGTTCGGAAATAAAATATAAAGGAGTAAGCTATGCTGGAAAAAATTAAAAAAGACTGGTTTTCAAATGTAAAAGGAGATGTGCTCGCGGGCTTGGTTGTGGCTTTAGCGCTCATTCCTGAAGCTATTGCGTTTTCGATCATTGCGGGAGTTGACCCGATGGTCGGGTTATACGCTTCCTTTCTGATTGCGGTGATCATCGCTTTTGTCGGCGGCCGCCCCGCTATGATTTCGGGTGCGACTGGCGCGATGGCGCTGCTTATGGTGCCGCTTGTGCGGGATTATGGAGTTGAGTATCTATTCGCAGCAACGGTTTTAACGGGGGTCATCCAAATTCTCTTTGGCGTCTTCAAAGTAGCCAAAGTGATGAAATTCATTCCGCGGGCTGTGATGATCGGCTTCGTCAATGCCTTGGCGATCCTGATCTTTATGGCGCAAGTTCCTCATTTTCTCGGAATCAATACCATGACCTATATTTTCGTGGCGGTGACCTTGGCGATTGTTTACATCGTCCCGCGTTTTTTCAAAGCAGTGCCTGCACCGTTGATTGCTTTGGTGCTGTTGACGGCAGCTGCGATATACGGCGGCTTTGAATTGCGGACAGTTGGAGACCTTGGGACGATTACCCAATCTCTCCCTGCTTTCCTTATTCCAAGCGTGCCGTTCAGTTTCGAAACATTCCTGATCGTCTTGCCGTTCTCACTGGCGCTGGCGATTGTCGGTTTGCTCGAATCGCTTTTGACGGCAAATATTGTCGATGACATGACCGGTACATCGAGTGACAAAAACAAAGAGTCGCGCGGACAAGGCATCGCCAATTTCGTCACAGGATTTTTCGGCGGCATGGCGGGCTGCGCGATGATCGGGCAAGCAATCATCAATGTGAAATCAGGTGGGCGGACAAGACTGTCTTCGTTACTCGCTGGGGTTTTTCTGATGTTTTTGATCATCGTGCTCGGTGAGATGGTCGTCCAGATTCCGATGCCGGTACTGGTGGGCATCATGATCATGGTATCTATCGGCACGTTTGATTGGAGTTCCTTCACTTATTTGAAAAAAGCGCCGATCACCGATTCCATCGTCATGGTGGCGACAGTGTCGATTGTGGTATACACACACGATTTATCGCAAGGTGTTATTGCAGGAGTAATCTTGAGCGCGATTTTCTTTGTCGCTAAAATTTCTAAAATCAAAGTGCAAAAGAAACTGCTCGAAGCGACGCATTATCAAGTGCAGGGGCAATTATTCTTCGCATCTGTCGATGATTTTCTGGACAAATTCGATTTTAGCGTGGAAGATAAAGATATAGTCATTGATTTCACAGAAGCCCATATCTGGGATGATTCCGGGGTAGGGACCGTAGACCGTGTCGTCTTGAAGTTTCGTGAAAATGCCAACCAAGTGACTGTTATCGGCTTGGATGCCGGGAGTGAGAAACTGGTCGACCAGTTGGCCATCTTCAAGAGCGAGCACGCCACATGACCAATTCATTAAAGGGGAGTGTTGAGAAGTGTACAAGAAAATCCTACTCGCTGTGGATGGTTCCGACCATTCACTACGTGCAGCTAAAGAAGCCGTAAAAATAGCAAAAGGATCTGATGAATCACAGATCACGATTGTTTTTGTGGCGGATCACGATAACGCGAAAAACGAAGTACTTCACAGCGGCAGTTCCGCGGAGCTGGATTTCCAGCGCCGCAAGAAATTGCAGCCTGTTGAAGAAGCGATCGCGTCGGAGCACATCAAATACCGCGTGGAGATCCTTCATGGTACGCCGGGGCCTACGATTGTCGATTTTGCCAATAAAGAAGCGTTCGACATGCTCGTGATCGGCAGCCGCGGATTGAATTCCTTGCAGGAAATGGTGCTTGGCAGCGTCAGCCATAAAGTGGTCAAGCGTGCGAATTGCCCGGTACTGATCGTAAAATAAAAAAGGGCTCCCCAGTGGAGCCCTTTTTGCTGTAACAAGCAAGAGAGGAGAACACAGTGAAACATACCGCGCCAATACATACGCCATTTTATTATGGGTGGGTCATCGTCGCGATTTCGGCGTTGTCGTATTTCTTTTCGGGACCCGGCCAGACCTTTTCCAATGCCATTTTTATCGATTACTACATAGAGGAGTTCGGATGGAGCCGCTCGACGGTGTCAGGAATCTATTCTGCGGCCACTTTGCTCGCTGGTTTCCTGATCTTTATGGTCGGCAGGCTGTTCGATAGCCAGGGAGCGCGCAAGATGGCGGTCATCATCTCGAGCTTGCTGGGGCTCGCCTGTTTGTTTAATGGATTGATCGCCAACACTTTCATGCTGTTCGTCGGCTTCTTTTTGATTCGCCTACTCGGGCAAGGCTCGATGTCACTCACGCCGAAGTCGCTCGTGCCCCAATGGTTTATTGCCAAAAGAGGGCGCGCGCTCAGCCTCGCAGCACTCGGGGCGATGGTCGGCTCTGCCGTCTTTCCATTGCTCAACGTATGGCTGATCGAAACCTTCGATTGGCGCATTGCGTGGATGCTGCTCGGCGCGTCTGTGCTGGTCATTTTCACGCCGCTCGCCTTTTTGCTGATTCGCAACAAGCCGGAAGATATCGGCTTGCGTCCTGATGGGGAAGTGATTCCTGAAGGGGAGACCGCAGAGAAGAGTTTGTCGGCAGATATTAGCTGGACCGTGAAAGAAGCGCAGAAAACCCGCGCCTTTTGGCTGCTGCTGTTTTGTGTCGCCACGCCAGCCTTGGTGAACACGGGAATCACGTTCCATTTAGTATCGATTTTTTCACAGCAATCGCTGACGCCTGAAGCCGCGGCGACGGTACTCAGCTTGATGGCGGTCGTCGGATTTCCGGTAACGTTTTTAGCCGGCTATTTGCTGGATAAAATCGAAGTGCGCTGGATGCTGGTGGCTTTGTTTGCTGGGGAGATTGTTTTCATTTTGCTGCTCCAGCAAGCGACCGTTCTGTCATTAGCGATCCTGTTTGGCGTCGTATGGGGAGTCGTGTCAGGAATTGAGCGGGTCACGTTGAGCATTGTCTGGCCCAATTATTACGGCCGCCAGTATATCGGCAGCATCAGCGGCATCGCCATGGCGATCATGGTCATCGGCTCTGCCTTAGGGCCCTTGCCGTTCGGCTTGTTCTACGATTTCCTTGGCGGCTACGATGAAGCATTAAGCTTCCTGCTCATCATCCCGGCCTTAGCGATCGTCGCTTCCATCCTGGCAAAACCGCCCGTGAAAGAAGAATTGAAAACCGGAAAATAGAAAGCATTTATATTCACCTTGGCAGAGCGTTGAATAAATAATTTTTCTACGCTAGTGAAGCGGAAGACGAAGACCCTGCAGGAGCGCAGCGACGAAGCGGCTGAGGCCGTGCCCGCGGAAAGCGTCCGGCTGGAGCGAAACGCAAAAAAAGCTGCTGAGGTTTCTCGACAGCCTATAAAAAAGAGCGCCTCGGCGCTCTTTTTTTAATTCTCCAAATAACGATACAAAGTGGATTTGCTGATGCCGGTCTGTTCTTTGATCTCGGCCAAGCTATAGGATTTGCTTTTATACATCTCAATCGCTTTTTTAACATTGGCATCCGGCTTGCGCGGGCGCCCCGCGTGCATGCCTTTTTGCTTGGCTTCCGATAGGCCCGCTTTGGTTTTTGCGCTGATGGCATCGCTCTGGAATTCGGCGATCGATTTTGCGATTTCCAAAAATGAAAACGACGTGCCTTTTGCGGTATCGATATTTTCTTTAACGGCATGAAGGAACGCGCTTTTTTCTTCGAGCGCTTCAACCAGGTCCACCAATTGGCGGGTTGAATCCGCCAGGACATGGAGTTTCATCACGATGATGCGGTCTCCCAGGGCTACAGCGTCCAACATGCGATCCAGCTCGGTCCGCTGTTTCGGGGAACTATGGGATTCTATATGGATCACATCGCAGCCGAATTCTTTAAACAGGGCACGCTGCTTTTGACAATCTAAATCTTCTTCAATGGCTCTTGCGTAACCGATTCGCACGTAAAAAACTCCTCGCTGTACAAAGTGAATATATTATAACATATTAATTTTTTTGTAAAAATGGGCCCAAAAAGGTTCCATTAATGGAGCGTCGGTGCTAAACTATTTTCATTGTGAAAAAATAAGGTTTCCAGTATATGAAGAAACTTTTAAATAAAGAATAGAGGAGCACGAACACGTGAAACAAAGTCTTAAAACCCAATGGTTCGGGAATATCCGCGGTGATATATTGTCAGGGATTCTCGTCGCCATTGCGCTCATCCCAGAAGCCATTGCCTTCTCCATCATTGCAGGGGTCGATCCGATGGTCGGCTTGTATGCTTCCTTCAGTATAGCGGTCATCATCGCTTTCGTCGGCGGCCGTCCCGGCATGATTTCGGCCGCGACCGGCGCGATGGCGCTATTGATGGTGCCGCTTGTCCGTGACCACGGGCTGGAATACTTACTTGCTGCCACGATTTTGACAGGCGTTATCCAGCTCCTGTTCGGCGTCTTCAAAGTCGCGAAAGTGATGAAATTCATCCCGCGCGCCGTCATGATTGGCTTCGTCAACGCGCTAGCCATCTTGATCTTCATGGCACAAGTGCCGCATTTCATCGGCATCAACACGATGACTTATGTATTTGTGGCAATTACACTGGCCATCATCTATATCGTCCCCCGCTTTTTCAAAGCCATTCCGGCCCCGCTCATTGCGCTGGTCGTTTTGACGGTCGTGGCCATCTATTCTGGATTTGAACTGCGCACTGTGGGTGACCTGGGTACAATCAGCCAGACGCTTCCAAGCTTCCTATTGCCGGATGTTCCGTTCAATTTGGAAACTTTGTCGATCATTTTCCCATATTCGCTTGCGTTAGCGATTGTCGGCTTGCTTGAATCGCTGCTGACAGCCAATATCGTCGATGATATGACCGATACAACAAGCGACAAGAACAAAGAAGCCAGAGGGCAAGGAATCGCCAACTTCGTCACGGGTTTCTTCGGCGGAATGGCTGGCTGTGCGATGATCGGGCAATCGGTCATCAATGTCAAATCGGGCGGCCGTGGCCGCTTGTCGGCGCTTGTTGCTGGTACGTTCCTAATGTTTTTGATCATCGTTCTCGGCAATGTCGTTGTGCAGATCCCGATGCCGGTGCTTGTCGGCATCATGATCATGGTATCAATCGGGACATTCGATTGGGCTTCGTTCACTTACTTGAAAAAAGCACCGAAGACCGATTCGATTGTTATGGTTGCGACGGTCGCCATCGTCGTCTATACGCACGATTTATCGATCGGTGTATTGGCAGGCGTCTTACTGAGTGCCATTTTCTTCGTCTCGAAGATTTCCAAGATCAAAGTGGAAAAACGTTTGCTCGATGCAACACAATACCGCGTTGAAGGCCAATTGTTCTTCGCTTCGGTTGAGGATTTCCTGGAGAAATTCGATTTCGATATCGAACGCGAGAAAGTAGTCATCGATTTCACGGATGCCCATATTTGGGACGATTCCGGCGTCGGCGCCGTCGACAGAGTCGTGCTGAAGTTCCGCGAAAACGCCAACGAAGTGGAAGTAACGGGCTTAGATGCCGGAAGCCAGAAACTGGTCGATCAATTGGCAATCTTCAAAAGCTCGAACGCAAAACTGCCCACCCATTGATGGAATTTTATAGAAGCCCGTCCTTACAAAAAGGACGGGCTTTTTTTTTGCGTCCGGACACATCAGCGCAATCAAATAATAGAAAAAAGATGTAAAGCGTTCACTTTTTAGAAATATTTTCTATTTAAACAAAATTTTTATACTATATAATAACCGTAAATAGGTTTTATTGGAAAAGAGGTATTCATTATGAAAAAAACAATCATTGGTGCAGCGATCGTGTTGCTGCTATTGCTATCGCCATTTCTTATCTGGCTGTTTCAAGGAAGCGAGCCTTTGAACGTGGCGATTGTCGACAAAACCGTCCCAACGGAAAATTACCGCGAACATAAGGGACTGACTTGGGTCTTGAACCATAACCGTTATGTCAAAGAGGATGAGTCGGACTACCTCGCGGACGCGGATTATTTCGGTTTTATGCCGGATGAAGCCGGAAAGGATTATGAAATTCGTGGTGTTGAGGAACTTGGATCAGGCTACGACCTGATTTATTTGGCTGATGCATACGGGGTATACGAAGACGATCTCCCGTGGCAAGAGGCCAAAGGAGAACGCTCCGAGCTCATCTATGGCGGCTTGGAGATGGCTGAATGGCAGACGATTAAGCAGCAAGTGGTGGATGGGGGCAGCGATTTAGTCGTTGAATTTAATACATTTGCTTCCCCGACAGATGCTGACGTCAGCGCAGATATGGAAGAGTTTCTTGGCATTAAGTGGAGTGGCTGGAGCGGCCGCTATTTCCCTGACTTAGCAGCAGGGGCCGAGGTGCCGGATTGGATCATCCAGAACTATGAACAAGACGCCGAAGACTGGCAGTTCACGGGCGGAGGATTTGTGCTCGTCGAAGACGCTAGTGGCGAGATTGTCGTCCTGTCTGAAGAGCGTGGAGATATCGAAAGTGCTGGGCTGCACGTAAAATTCACGGAGCCTGGGCAAGCGGCTTTTGACCTTCAGGAAAGTCCGACGTTCGATTATTGGTTTGATATCAATGAAGTGCAAGGACAGACCGAAGTGCTTGCCGAATACGAATGGTCTCTCGGCGAACAAGGCCAAGCGGCGCTTTCCGAACGGGGGATTCCTGAGAATTTCCCGGCCGTCATGCACACGACTGTAAATGATGCGGGGGTCTATTATTTTGCTGGTGACTTTGTCGATGTTGAGGACGTGCCGGCTTTCTATCAATACGGCGGACTCGCAAAAATGAGGGATTGGATGTCATTTGGCGGCAATGATAGTTTTTATTGGAAAACGTATGTGCCGATGATGGAATCGATTCTTGCGGGCAATTCGGCAAAAGAGCAAGAAACGCCGTCGCAGGTATCGTCGTCTGCTGAAAAAGACGGGATTTCCTATCCATCACGCGTGAACGGCGAACAGTTTGAAGTGTTCGAAGATGGCGAGTGGAAGGAATTCACCGTTAAAGGCGTCAATATGGGCATGGCAAAACCCGGAACTTTCCCTGGCGAAGCAGCGATCACCCGCGAGGAATATGACCGCTGGTTCGAGGCGATTGGCGACATGAACGCCAACGCTATCCGTGTTTATACGCTTCACCCGCCTGCTTTTTATGAAGCGTTGGCCAAGTACAATGAAACAGCCGAAACGCCGCTCTATGTCTACCACGGTGTATGGATTGATGAAGGGCCGCTAGAGGAAACCTTGGATGCGTTCACGCCTGAAATTACGGAACGCTTCCAGCAAGAGATGAAAAAAGTTGCGGATGCCGTTCACGGCGATGCCAAAGTTGATGAAGAGCCGGGGCATGCTTCCGGAACTTACACGGCAGACATTTCCGATTACGTCATCGGCTGGATGATTGGTATTGAATGGTACCCGTTTACAGTCGACGAGATGAACCGTAAATATCCGGATCTTGGCGAGTTTTCGGGCACATATATCGAAACCGAAGATGCCAATCCGATGGAGTACTGGATTGCAGAGCAGCTGGACGTTTTAGCTGCCTATGAATACAAAACTTATGACAGCATGCGACCGCTCAGCTTCACCAATTGGGTAACGACCGATAATATCGACCAACCGGCAGAGCCGAGTGAACAAGAAGACTTGGCAACAGTCGATCCAAACCATATCCGTACGACCGGTGAATTGGCCGAAGTAGGCATGTTTGCTTCCTATCATGTCTATCCATACTATCCGGATTTCCTGAACTTAGAAGAGAAATACACGGAATTTATCGATCACCGCGGCGAACGCAATAATTATGCGGGGTATTTGCGTGATTTGAATGAATCGCATGATATGCCATTGCTGATCGCGGAATTCGGTGTGCCGGCTTCGAGGGGCATGACCCACAAAAATCCATTCGGTTGGAACCAGGGCTTTATTTCCGAAAGTGAGCAAGGGGAAATCGTCAGCCATTTGTATGAAGACATCCTAGAAGAAGGAATGCTTGGCGGTTTGGTGTTCACCTGGCAGGATGAATGGTTCAAGCGCACGTGGAATACGATGGACTATGACAATCCCGATGAGCGCCCGTTCTGGTCCAATGCCCAAACGAACGAGCAGCAATTTGGCTTGCTGAGCTTTGACCGCCATAAAGTGAAAGTCGACGGCGAAGACGATTGGCAGGACGGGTCGCTGCTGTATGAAAAAGAGCAAGGAGCCTTGCGCTCACTGTCGATGGATTCCGATGAGCGCTATGTGTACATCAAAGCGGAGTTCGACCCACAAGAGGAGTGGTGGAATGAAGACCGCTTGCGCCTGTACTTCAGTGTGCGGGATGATCAAGGAATTCAAGTAGCAGAGAACTTCCTTGCTGATTTCGAGCTTTCCATCGATGGGGGAAAAGCGGCGCTTAAAGTGGCCGGCGATTACGACACTTTCTATTACGATTACCACGAGCGGCTGGAGATGATTCCAAAAGAGCCGGACATCGAAAACAATTTCCATCCGATGCGCCTGGCGTTGAACAAGGAATTCACGCGCCCGGATACAGGGGAAGTCTATCCTTTCGAGTATTATGAGACAGGGAAGCTGCGCTTTGGCATAGCAGACCCTGAAGACGATCAATACGATTCATTGAATGATTATTATTATTCAGAAGAAGACGGGATTTTGGAAATTCGGATTCCGTGGATGCTGTTGAATGCGAAAGACCCGGCGAAAAAAGAATTCACCGGCGATTTGCAAAAAGGCGGCATAGCGGCGAGCATGACAGTGGAAGGCATAAAAGCTGCAGCGGTTCTTGAGAATCCGGAAGGAAAAGAACTTGAATCGATGGGACTGGACAGCAGCAAGCTTTATTCATGGGAGCCATGGGGGTTGCCGCAAACACAGGAACGCCTGAAAGAATCCTATTACATTCTGCAAGAGACATTCAAAAATACTGAGTGAGAAAAAGACCCATTATGGGCTGCACTGGAACCGTTAGGAACAACTAGCGGCCTAGAGGCAGTCCGTACCGGGTCTTTTTTTACGTTGGTGAACCATACAAAGGAAGTGCGCTTTGATTTTTTCACTTACTAAAATAATAAATGAAAATAATTCTCATTTATTTCTTGAAAGTGGTTTTTATTCTGCTATACTAATAAATGTGTTAAGTGATAATGATTATCAGTATCATCTGGTCAATGAAAGGAGCGGTTTCTCAAGAGTCATCGAAGAAAGATTACATAATGCAGTGCGGATGTCCATCATCCCATAATCTCAATAGAAGAGGAGACAGAAAAATGAAGAAATGGATAACGGCAATTTTGGTATTAATGATGTTTGCAGTTCTCGCAGCTTGCGGGGCAGAGGAAGAAGCGACAGACAGCCAAACGGCAGAAGCACAAACTACGGAAGCGGAAACAATGACAGTGAAACACGAACTAGGCGAGACGGAAGTTCCGAAAAACCCTGAGAAAGTCGTCGTGTTCGATTTCGGGATTCTCGATACACTCGATCAATTGGGCGTGGAGTCTGTGGCAGGCGTTGCACAAGGGAATATTCCTACATATTTGGAGCAATACGAGGACACTGAGAAATACGAAAATATCGGCACCTTGAAAGAAGCGGATTTTGAAGCGATCCACGCCATGGACCCGGACTTGATCATCATTTCCGGCCGCCAAGCGGAAATGTATAACGAGTTCAGCGACATCGCACCGACTATTCACTTGGGCGTAGACACAACGGATTATATGAACTCGTTCACAACGAATATGGAAACGGTCGGGGAAATTTTCGGCAAAGAAGCGGAAGTTGAAGAAGAGCTTGCAGCCATTAACGAACAAATCGAAGGCATCAAAGCGAAAACAGCGACTTCTGATGAAAAAGGCTTGATCGTCCTGGCCAATGAAGGGAAAGTCAGTGCATACGGTGCAGCTTCACGTTTCGGCATCATCCATGACGTGTTCGGCGTCAAACAAGCGGACGAAGGCATCGAAGCTTCCACGCACGGCCAAAGCATTACGTATGAATACATCCTCGATACGAACCCTGACATGATGTTCGTCGTCGACCGCAATGCAGCAGTCGGCAATGACGCAAGCGCGAAAGATTCATTGGAAAATGAATTGGTCCAGAAAACGAACGCTTATCAAAACGATAAGATCATTTACTTGGATCCGGATTATTGGTACCTATCCGGCGGCGGGCTGCAGTCTGTCAGCGAAATGGTCAACGCTATCGAATCTGCATTCTAAGTATCAAAGCTCCGGCATCCCCGGGGCTTTTTCTCAACTATAGGGAGGTCAGAACATGGAAAAAATCAATTCGTATATCAATAAAGTGTTTGTCGAGCAAGATGAAGTGCTGGAAGGCGTGCTTGCCGCCATCAACGCAAACGGAATGCGACCAATTTCCGTATCGCCGGCGTCCGGAAAACTGCTTACGATGCTTGTAGCGATGACGGCATCGGAACGGGTATTGGAAATTGGCGCGCTCGGCGGCTATAGCGGCATTTGCCTAGCGCGGGGCTTTGGCTCCAAAGGTCATTTGACTTCGCTGGAATTGGAGCAGGACTATGCAGAATTGGCAAACACCCAGTTGATAAAGGCGGGGTTCGATGGGCAAGTCAACTATCTGACTGGACCTGCCTTGGAGAGCTTAGCGCAACTGAAAGGCCAGGGGCGGACATTCGATTTCTTTTTCATCGATGCAGATAAGGAGAATTACGAAAACTATTTAGCCGCTTGCTTGGAACTTGCAGAAAATGAGGCACTGATCGTCGCCGATAATGTCCTGGCAGGAGGAAGTGTGGCACATGCGGGTGAAGAGCGTCAGCACACCGAGTTCATGAAGAAGTTCAACGAAACGGCTGCAAGGCATCCGCAATTGGAGTCGATGCTGCTGCCGGTCGGCGATGGATTGCTCGTGTCAAAAGTGAAAAAATAACAAAAGGACGGAAGGCGCGAGAGCCTTTCGTCCTTTGCTATATAAATAAAGCAGAGTTTATTCGTATTTGCGGAAAAAGGCGAGCGTACCGTCGATGATCCGTTGCTGGTCGTGATCAAGCGTCGCCACATGGTAGCTATCCGGCATTTCGATAAGGTCTTTTTCCTCAGATGAAATATGATCAAAAATGAATGTTGAATTAGCCGGCGGAACGACATGGTCTTCCGGTGAGACGAACAGCAGCGTCGGGCAATGGATGGCCGACAGGTTTTTTCGCACCAAATCCATGAAGGACAGAATCTCCTTGACCGAAGCGACCGGTGTTTTGTCGTAGGCAAGCTCAGTGATTCCCGTTTTTTTGATATCGGAACCAATGGCGTCCAAAAAGCGCACATCCTGCAACTCCTTGACGCCTTCCATGTCCGGGACTTCAACGGCGGCGTTGATCAAGGAAATGGCGCGGATCTCCGGATGGTTTTCCGCCATATAAAGCGCGAGCGTACCGCCCATCGACAAGCCTGCCACGAAAATCTGATCGCAGCGCTCCGACAGCCAAGCGTATGCCTCTTCGACAGAAGCGATCCAATCTTGATACGTGCTTGTTTCCATATCTTCATAATGCGTGCCATGCCCTTTAAGGCGTGGGGCATAGACGCTATATCCTTCGTTCGCGAAAGCCTCGGCAAGCGGGCGCATGCTTTGAGTCGTGCCGGTAAAGCCGTGTGAGACGAGGATTCCCGTTTTCCCGCCTTCGGAAATGAACGGCTCTGCGCCGGGAAGTACATCGAAATTGTGTGTCATCCAAAAACCTCCTTTTAGGTAGTCCTTAAGTATTCGTTGCTTTTTGTGAAAATCCTGCCCATTCAATTGCCTCAAAAAGGAATGCTATACTAATGGAAGAATAATCAACTGGGGGAGATCGCGTGCAAAACGTACAGGAATATACGCAATTGATCGAGCAGTTCGAGAACGGCCCTTATTTCCAGTTGCTCGGTTTTGAAATCGACCGAGTGGAGTATGGCAAGGCGTCCATGCGCTTGGAGAAAAAACCCGAAAATGACAATATGCAAAATATGCTGCACGGTGGCGCAATCATGTCGGGAATCGATATCGTGATGGGCCTTGCCTCACGGTCGCTCGGAAGCGACGCGGTTTCGACGATTCAAATGGAAGTTCGCTTCATCAAAAGCTTGGCAGAAGGAACGGCCATTTTCCACGCTGAATTGCTGCATCAGACGAACAGTACAGCGATATTGACGGGGCGTGTGGTCAGCGAGCAAGATGAATTACTGGCGTATAGCACCGGCACTTTTAAATTATAAATTTCAAAAGCTCCTTTTCGCATCTAGCGAAAGGGAGCTTTTTGATTGGCTGCAATTGGAAGCGGTTCTCTTGACCCATAAGCGGCTGCTTGTTATAATTACTTTTAATTAAAGATATTTTAATTCGAAATAAAGAGGTGAAATAAATGGAGTTCTCCAACCAGAACCTGAAAGCTGTGACGGTTTTGATTCGCGCCGCGGATGCGGTCCATGACGCCATTAAACGCGACGTTGCGGGATATGGCTTGAACGCGACCGAATTCTCGGTGCTCGAACTGCTCTACCATCAAGGCCGGCAACCGATACAGGCAATTGGCAAGAGAGTGTTGATTGCAAGCAGCAGCATCACCTACGTGGTCGATAAACTTGAGCACAAAGGCTATGTCGAACGGGAAGCGTGCAAAGAAGACCGGCGCGTGACTTATGCCCTTTTGACGGACAATGGCCAGGAATTGATGAAGCGGATTTTCCCTGAACATGAACAGCAAATGGATAAAGTGTTTGCCGGGCTTGGGCAAGAGGAAGTAGCAGAGTTGATCGAGAAGCTGAAAAAAGTCGGCTACGAAGCACAAGACAGTATGGAACCGAAAGATAGAATATTAAAAGACAAGGAGCGGTATGCATGAACGAATTGAAAGGGATCCACCATGTAACGGCGATTACGAGCAGCGCCGAGAAGAACTATGAATTTTTTACGTATGTATTGGGCATGAGATTGGTCAAGAAAACGGTGAACCAAGATGATATCCAAACCTATCACTTGTTTTTCGCCGACGATAAAGGCTCTGCCGGGACGGATATGACTTTCTTTGATTTTCCGGGAATCCCGAAAGGCACTCACGGCACGAACGAAATTTACAAGACGGCTTTCCGTGTGCCGACGGACGAAGCGCTTAGCTATTGGGAAAAACGTTTCGACAAATACGAAGTGCAGCATACGGCCATAACCGAGCAATTCGGCGTCAAAACTTTGTCGTTCGCCGACTTCGATGACCAGCAATATATGCTCGTATCGGACGAGAACAACGAAGGCGTACAAGCCGGCACGCCGTGGCAGCAGGGGCCGGTCCCGCTTGAATTTGCCATCACCGGCCTTGGCCCGATCCATATCCGCATCGGCCAATTCGATTACTTAAAGGAAGTATTGGAAAAAGCAATGCATATGCGCGAGATTGCCAACGAGGGGCAACTTCATTTATTCGAGATGGGCGAAGGCGGCAACGGTGCGCAAGTAATCGTCGAACATAATGCAGAATTGCCATCGGGCCAGCAAGGCTTCGGCACGGTGCATCACGCCGCCTTCCGTGTGGCGGATCGCGAAGCGTTGAATGAATGGATCGGCCATATGCAGGAGATAGGATTCTCGACTTCCGGCTATGTGGACCGCTTCTTCTTTGAATCATTGTACGCACGGGTCGCACCCGGGTTGTTGTTCGAATGGGCAACGGATGGCCCAGGCTTCATGGGCGACGAGCCATATGAAACACTCGGGGAGAAACTCTCTTTGCCGCCGTTCTTGGAACCGAAGCGCGAACAGATTGAAAGCATGGTGCGCCCGATCGATACCGAGCGCAGCACGAAGAAGATCGATAAAGAATACCTATAAGGAAAATTTAGCACTGCTCATAATGGGCAGTGCTTTTTCATGGTGTGGCAAAGAAGAAAGAATGTACAAAAACCTAAAGTAATGGGGCGATTTTGGGAACTTATCCTACTTATGTACGTAAGTATAGATAGTACAAGGAAGGGGAGAAGGGCGATGCCGAAATGCCAAAATTGCGGAACGACGTGGACGTGGGGGCAGACTGTCTGTCGGCTTTTCACACTGGGGGATAGCTTGACCTGCCCAGCTTGCCGGCAAGCGCAATACGTTTCCATGGAATCGCGGAAAAAGACCAGCTTGTTTGTCTTTGCCGCTCCGCTCATCATGTTCATTTCGGTTGCTTTCGGCATTGACCCGTTTGTTTCCCTTGCCTTATTCCTGGCTTCCTTTTTAGTAATCATGGGCATTTACCCATTCTTTATCGAATTGACAGACGAGCGCGGGCCGATGTGGTGACTGGTCGAAAACCGAGTCTGTTTGTAGGGATTGAGTTGGCTGCACGCAAAAAATGAAGATTCTTTTCTGGACAGCCCCTGAAGCTTGCGCTAAACTTACAGATAATCATCTATAGCGTTCTTCGGGGTCGGGTGAAATTCCCAATCGACGGTAACGGAGCAATCCGAAGCCCGTGAGCCTTTCGGGGCAGGATTTGGTGCAAGTCCAAAGCCGACAGTTAAAGTCTGGATGGGAGAAGAACAGTCAAGCAGCCTACTAGCAATCGCTTAGGTTTCTTTGATATGCACTTTCAAGGCCCCTTTCTTTTATGGAAGGGGCCTTTTTTGCATACTGTGGATGATCAACTGAATAGTATTCCTTCGGGGTCGGGTGAAATTCCCAATCGACGGTAACGAAGCAATTCGAAGCCCGTGAGCCTTTCGGGGCAGGATTTGGTGCAAGTCCAAAGCCGACAGTTAAAGTCTGGATGGGAGAAGGAAGAACACGGAAATTATAGAGTTATCTATAGTTCTATTTCCTATTGTCTTCGAACCCATTGGCTAAACAATGGGTTTTTATTTTGTTCTGAAAGGTGTGATCAAGTGGACGACCAGCAAATCATGAAGCAAACACTGGAGCTGGCGCGATCAGCTGCTGGGCAGACGTCCCCCAACCCGCTCGTGGGGTCGGTGATCGTCAAAGATGGCCGCATCATCGGTATGGGCGCGCATCTAAAAGCGGGACAGGCGCATGCAGAAATCCATGCGCTGAATATGGCAGGCAGTGAAGCGCGAGGCGCGGATTTGTATGTGACGCTGGAGCCTTGCAGCCATCATGGCCGGACAGGCCCTTGCGCAGACGCGATCATCCAAGCTGGCATTCGCCGTGTCGTCGTCGCTGTACTGGACCCGAACCCGCTCGTTTCAGGCCAAGGTATCAAAAAGCTTGAAAACGCCGGGGTTATTGTAGAGACCGGCGTCTGCGAGCAGGAAGCTGCAGAGCTGAACCGGATGTTCTTCACCTTTATCCGCAAAAAGCGGCCGTTCGTCACATTGAAGCACGCGATTACGCTGGACGGCAAAATCGCTGTAGACGGCGGCCGTTCGGAGAAAATCACGGGGCCTGAAGTGCAGCGCGATGTCCACCAACTGCGTTTGCTGCACGACGCCATCCTCGTTGGCGCACAGACGGTTGCACTTGATAACCCCCGCTTGACCAATCGGTTTGCCGACTCCCAGAGGCAGCCGATCCGCGTCATCTTGGATCGCCATTTGCGCCTCCCGAAAGAGAGCCACATTATTCAAGTACCTGATGCCCCTACTTGGATTATCGTCGGATCACAAGCCGATATTGACAGCCGCGGCGCATTTCCGGACCATGTACGCATTTTGCAACTGGATACGCCGGATGTGGAAATCGCCGCTGCACTGGAATTGCTTGCCGAGCATAAGGTGTTATCAGTCCTTGTGGAAGGCGGCCAAAAAATCAATACCGCTTTCTTGAAAAGCGGGCAAGTAGACGAAATTGCTACGTATATCGCACCGATTATTCTCGGCGGCGAAGGAACCGTTTCCGTATTCGGTGATCTGCAAACCAGTTCCGTGTCAAACGGCATTCGCTTGGAGACGCAGAAGGTGGAACGCCTCGGAACGGATCTGAAGATCATCTCCACATTAAAGGAGTGACACAAATGTTTACAGGCATTATTGAAGAAACCGGACAACTCGCCGGTATCAAGCGCGGCGCTTCGAGCATGGAAATGACGATCCGAGCAAATGCTGTCCTGGAAGAAACGAAAATCGGCGACAGCATCTCAGTGGAGGGTGTCTGCCTGACGGTGACTTCATTGTCAAGCGGACGTTTCACGGTGGATGTCATGCCGGAAACATTCCACGGCACGACCCTTTCTTCATTGGGCACATCCAGTGCCGTCAATTTGGAACGTGCCATGGCGGCGAATGGTCGTTTCGGCGGGCATCTTGTCGCGGGCCACATCGACGGGGTCGGCAAGATCTTGCGCAAGCGCCCACAGGAAAATGCCATGTATATCGATATAGCGGCGCCTCCTGAATTGCTTGCGCAGTCAATCGTCAAAGGGTCCGTCGCGATTGACGGCATCAGCTTAACTATCTTTGAACTCAGCGAAAATCATTTGACCGTTTCGCTCATCCCACATACAGCGGGAGAAACGACTTTGGGCAGCAAAAAAGTGGGCGATTCGGTCAATCTCGAAACCGATATGTTCGGGAAGTACGTGCAGCGTTTTATGGAGCATGCGCCAAAACAACCGATGAACGCCGATTATTTGCGGCGCCACGGATTTTAAAGGAGCAAAACCGATGCTAAATACAATTGAAGAAGCAGTAAAGGATTTGCAGGCAGGAAAAGTCATTATTCTGGTAGATGACGAATCGAGGGAGAACGAAGGCGATTTTGTCTGTCTTGCAGAACATGCGACGCCTGAGAATATCAATTTCATGGCAACGCACGGCAGGGGGCTCATCTGCACGCCGGTCTCGCCGGATATCGCCTTGCGCCTGAAACTCGACCAAATGGTCAGCCATAATACCGATCACCACGAAACGGCATTTACCGTCAGCATCGACCATAAAGATGCCAAGACGGGCATCAGTGCCTTTGAACGGTCGGACACGATCTTGCAGATGCTCGATACGAAAGCCGTGCCGCAGGATTTCAAACGGCCGGGGCACGTCTTCCCGCTTGTCGCAAAATCGGGCGGCGTTTTCCAGCGCCAAGGCCACACGGAAGCGTCAGTCGATTTGGCACGTCTTAGCGGCAGCGAACCGGCAGCGGTCATTTGTGAAATCATGAATCTTGACGGTACGATGTCGCGCATGCCCGACTTGGAAAAGTTGGCGGAGCAGTTCGATATCAAAATCATCACGATCGAGGATCTCTATGCCTATCGTGCAGAGAAAGACCCGCTCCTCAAGCGGGAATCGAGTGTCCACATGCCGACGGACTTCGGTGAATTCCGCATGGTGGGCTATTCCAACCGCCTGGATACAGAAGAGCATGTCGCCATCGTTAAAGGCAATCCGGAATCGGTGGAAGCGCCGATCGTACGCATCCATTCAGAATGCTTGACCGGCGATATTTTTCACTCGCGCCGCTGCGATTGCGGCGCCCAGCTTACGAAATCGCTCGAGCTGATCGAACAAGCGGGAGCTGGAATCGTCCTCTATATGCGCCAGGAAGGGCGGGGCATTGGCTTGTTGAACAAGCTGAAAGCGTATGAACTGCAAGAACAGGGCTTGGATACCGTCGAAGCCAATGAACAGCTGGGCTTCCCGGCGGAAATGCGCGATTATACATTATGCGCTTTGATGTTGAAAGATCTGGGCGTGTCGCGCGTCAGGCTGCTGACGAACAATCCAGCCAAGACAGATGCGCTTATCGAATACGGCATCGAAGTGGAAGAACGGCTTGCGCTCGTCATCCCGCCGACTGAAGACAACACGCAATACATGAAAACGAAAAAACAACGAATGCATCATCTAATCGACTAAGGAGTGTTCATAATGGAAACAGTTTACGAAGCAAATTTGATCGGATCGGATTTAAAAATAGCAATCGTTACAGGCAGGTTCAATGATTTCATCACCTCGCGCTTGTTGGATGGCGCCGTCGACGGCTTGGTGCGTCATGGCGTCAACAAAGAAAACATCGACACTGCCTGGGTGCCGGGGGCATTTGAATTGCCGCTAGTCGCGAAGAAAATGGCGGAAACAAAAAAATACGATGCGGTTATCGCACTCGGCACCGTGATCCGCGGTTCGACGACGCATTACGATTATGTCTGCAGCGAAGCGGCGAAAGGCATTGCACAAGCCGGCATGTCGACGGGTGTTCCGGTCATTTTCGGCGTATTGACGACAGAAACGATTGAACAGGCGATTGAACGCGCTGGCACGAAAGCCGGAAACAAAGGCTACGAAGCGGCGGTCTCTGCAGTTGAAATGGGCAATTTGATGAAAGCATTCGACTGATCGAACGGAGCTGAAACAGGTTTTTGATTGAAGGAATGAAGCCAGGTATTTTCTTGGCATCAATCATTTCAGACAAATGAATAAATAAAATAAGCCTGCATTCTTTCATGAATGCAGGCTTATTTTTTTTATGGTATTTCTTTTGATGCAACAATACATCATTGAGATTCCAGCCCATATTGCTTTGAGTTCAAAAGATATTTTATTTATAGCTTATTATAATAATGCATTGACAATTAACATAATTTTTAGAATAATGAAAAATAAATCATCTATTATCCTTAAAATGGAAAGGTAGGGGGAAAGGCGAATCATCATTTATGATAGGCCGTCCATAGACGTATTTGTTAGCGTTTTCAAAGAAGGAGTGAGTCGATGATCTGGGTTCTTACATTGAGCCTCATTACCATCGTGTCTGTAGTAGCAGGGTTAAGAAAGCGGAAGGTGGTCTATTTCTTCCTTCCATTTGTATCGATTTTTGCATTCATGCTCGTCAAAGTCATTATGGTACCACTCCCATTCCTGGATACGGTCCGTTTCATTTTCCAGTTGAGGGGGTGAACTTCGCAATAGAGGAATTCGGCTTCTAAATCGGTAAAGGGGTGGGTAATTTGAGGAAGATCGATAAAAAACAAGCAGATGCGTATTTCCGGACTCGTACCACGTTGGTCACCATCTATTTATTGATCGGGTTTTCGGCATCTTTCGGGGTCGTCATGTTCGCGGAGGAATTATCGGGCTTCAGCGTCAATGGAATGCCTTTCCATTATTTCATGGGAGCGCAAGGGGCGGTGTTGACCTTCATCATTCTGCTGTTTGTTAATGCCATCGTCAACGACCGGATCGACAAGAAATTTGGTTTGGACCAAGACTTGGAAGACAAGAAATAGCATAGCGCTTCCAACTAAATAAGAGCGATGGATAAAATTGCATAATTGACAAGGGGGAGAAGCAGTGGATTCACAATTTCTCGTATCACTTGTATTGATCCTGGCAACATTCGGCTTGTACATCGGCATCGCCGTCTACAATATGGCCAGGCAAACATCCGACTTTTACGTAGCGGGACGCAATGTTCCTGCCGTGTTCAACGGGATGGCGATCGGCGCCGACTGGATGAGCGCCGCGTCGTTCATCGGGATGGCCGGGACGGTCATGTTGCTTGGATATGACGGCCTTGCCTATATCATGGGCTGGACAGGCGGGTATTTGCTTTTGACTTTCCTATTGGCGCCGCAGCTCCGGAAATCGGGGCGCTACACGGTACCGGAGTTTATCGGCGACCGTTATAGCAGCAGCACCGCGCGCTTGATCGCGGCCGTTGCGACCATCATTATCAGTTTTACATATTCGATCGGGCAGCTCTCGGGATCCGGCGTCGTCATCGGCCGGCTTTTGGAAGTGCCGACAGCTGTCGGGACGATCATTGGCGTTGTCTTGATCGCTTTCTACTCGGCGCTTGGCGGAATGAAAGGGATTACGTGGACGCAGGTGGCGCAATACCTGGTCTTGATCATCGCCTATTTAATCCCTGTTATTTTCATGTCGCTGCAATTGACGAGCAACCCGATTCCATGGCTGTCTTACGGGCAAATTATCGGAGAACTCCAGCAACTCGATCAGCAGCTTGGCGTCTCTGAATACGTCGTGCCGTTTACGGAAGCGACCAAATGGCAATTTCTTGCACTCATGTTTACATTGATGGCCGGGACAGCGGGGTTGCCTCATGTTATCGTGCGGTTCTACACGGTTTCTACAATGAAAGCAGCCCGTTGGAGCGGCGCGTGGGCGTTATTATTCATCGGTTTACTGTACTTGTCTGCACCGGCTTACGCGGCATTTTCACGTTTCATCCTGATGACTCAAGTAGCCGGCTCTTCAATAGCTGACCTTCCCGCTTGGACAACATCTTGGGTCAATACCGGCTCATTGTCGGTAGCTGATACAAACGGCGATGGCATCCTGCAATGGGAAGAAATCGTCATCAGCAACGACATCGTGGTCATGGCAACGCCTGAAATCGCCAATCTCGGTGTCTTCGTTATTGGTTTGATGGCTGCAGGCGCGATGGCTGCGGCACTTTCAACAGCGGGTGGGCTGATGATTGCGATTTCAGCTGCTTTGTCCCAGGACATCTATTATCGTTCGATAAATCCAAAAGCGACGGAGAGCCAACGTCTGCTCGTTGGCCGCGCATCGATTATCATCGCGACTGTCGCAGCCGGCATCGTGGCACTGAATCCACCTGGCGCAATCACGCAGATCGTGGCATGGGCATTTGCGCTTGCATCCGGAACGTTCTTCCCGGCGCTGATTCTCGGGGTATGGTGGAGACGGGCAAACGGGCCAGGGGTCATCGCCGGCATGCTGGTCGGTTTGACGGTCACCTTGACGTATATTTTTGCGGCTAAATTCGGCGGCTTTACGATTCTCGGCATTATCGATACAGGCGCAGGGGTCTTCGGGGCCACGGCGGCGATCCTGACGATCATCATCGTTTCACTAGCGACGAAGCCGCCATCGAAAGAAACGCAGGAAGAAGTTCTGGACTTGCGCTATCCAGAAGGCATGACATATAAAGACGGTGAAGTATGGCGCACCGACCCGGTCGAAACTAAACGTCCGGAGCATTGAAAAAAGAGCGGAAGCCCGGGCTTCCGCTCTTTTTCTATGTTCGCCAAATGGGTGTGGCGGTCTTTATTCTTTTCGGAAAACCCAAGCGCGCTGGGCCACGAAACCGAAGATGAACAGCACCGTATCGACCATCACTTTCAAGATTACTTCTCCGCGGCCGAGCCATTCTGCATACAGGAATTGCACAGAAGCGGCAGAAGCGCCCATGATGAAAGCAGCCAATATATAATAGCGCAGCAAAGATCGCCTGGAGCCCTGCTTAAAGACTTTATTGCGGTTGATATAGTAATTGAACAAGGAAGACAGGATGCGCGCCGCTACCGTGGCGATGATGATGAACGTTTCCGGCGACTCGTCGCGCAACAGCTGGACGAACAGCCAGAACAAGGCGATATCGAGTCCAAATGAAGCCAATCCTGAGATTCCGTAGAATATAAAGATCTTGTAAATATGGTAAGAGTCTCGGAGCGGGTGGAAATGGGACGACTTATTCTCGTCCAAATAAACGGTTTCAATGGTCACTTCCGACACCGGGATGTAATTCTTTTTTAACGCCGCGAGCATATTCATTTCATATTCAAAGCGTTCGCCGAGCACATCGAGAAGCCTTGGCAAAAATTTTACGGGAATACCGCGCAGGCCGGTCTGTGTATCGCTTAAGTCTGCGCCGGTCGATACGCGAAACAACAAACGCGTGAACCGGTTGCCGAAGCGGCTGCGGAACGGGATATTGGGTTGAGAAAAATCCCGAGCCCCTAGCACGACATGGTTCGGCGATTCTTCAAGTTCATCTGCGATTCTGACCATATCCGCTACCAGATGCTGACCATCTGCGTCGGCAGTAATGATGGCTTCGATCGGCAATTGTTCATTAAGGATGTAATGGAAGACGGTTTTCAGCGCGCGCCCTTTTCCTTGATTGACTGCATGGGTCAATAAAGTGACTTGTGGCAGTTTTTCCAACTCGTCAAAAAAGCCTTCATAGTCGGCGCCACTGCCGTCATTTACAACAATGACCCGTGAAAAGCCGGCTGATATCGCTTCTTCGATTATAAGTTTGCATGGCTCTTCCGGTTTATAAGCCGGAATGACGATGGCGAATTGTTTCACAGGCAACCTCTTTCCATTTCTGGCCTTCAGAAATAAGATACTGGCATATGTTTCTATCTCTATATAATGATACTACCCCAATTCCGGTTCTTTAGTCGTGACCTTTAAGAATTCCTTAGTGCTTTTTGATAGCAATCGATTCACAGGCCTGCATAGTGCTTAATCGGAGATGACATCTTCGGGGCGGTAGCCATCCTGCAACTGGCGTATCGATAAGCCGAAATCCATTTGAAGATGGGGATAATCTTTGAAGCCCATCCAATCGCCGCCCCATTCGAAGCCGAGCTCTTTGGCGATATCCGCTACTTCAAACCAATCAGGACGGCCGTTTTCATTGCCGTCTCGCTGGATGTCCCAAACGACGGAGCCATCAGGCAGGCGCAGCGCGAAATCGATGGCCAGTCCGTAATTATGATAGGACTCGCCACCTTCTGCATAAGTGACGACGTTCCCGCTCCGCGAGCGGCCTTGGGCATGGATCTCGTTTTGCTCTTCGACGGAACGGAAACCGTCGGTGATGAGGATGTCGATGCCGATTTCATCAGCCTGCGCGATCAGCTGGTCGCGTTTAGATTCGACAATAGGGTGCAGGCCGGTCGGGAGCGGCCGTTCAGCGCGTTCGTTGCGCTCTTCGATTTCCCGTTCGATCCAAATGAACAAAAATGCACCGAGGATAAGCAAGAACAGCAATGAAAAGACGGTGCGGAATGTTTTCAAGTGATTTCACCTCGTAACTTGATTGTAGCAAAAATCCTTAAGCAAGTATCCGGCAGGAGTTTTTGGTACGATAAGAGAAACAGATTTTTTGGAGGGATACATAATGGTCATTGAATTAATGAAATCACACGCATCGGTCCGCGACTATAAAGACCAGCCATTGACGCGCGCGCAAGTCCATGAATTGGTCGAAGCGGCTCAATATGCGGCAACGTCCCACTTCGTGCAAGCTTATTCCATCGTTTGGGTGACAGATGAAGACAAGCGCAAACGCCTCGGCGAGCTGTCCAAAAACCCGAAACAGATGGAGGGGGCAGGAGCCGTATTCTTAATGTGCGCCGACTACAACCGGTTGGGGCACGCTGCGAAACTGCAAGGAGAAGAAATTGTGTTCGACCAGGCGGAGAATTTGCTGGTCGCGGTCACGGATGTCGGTTTGCTCGCGCAGAACTTGGCACTTGCCGCTGAATCCAAAGGCTATGGCATCTGCTATATCGGCGGAGTGCGCAATAATATGGAAGAAATCAGCAAGCTTGTTGGTTTGCCCGAAGGCGTTTTCCCGGTCTATGGCTTAACGGTTGGCGTGCCGAACGAAGCCAATGAAGTGAAGCCGCGGCTTCCTGTAGAAGCCGTGCTTCATGAAAATGAATACGACGAAGCGAAATACGCAGAAATTTTGCCGGCATATGACGAAACGATCATGGCCTATTATGCCGCACGCTCGAACAACCAAAAAACCGCCAAATGGAGCGAACAGATGGCGACGTTCTTGAACAAGCCCCATCGCCCTGATTTGAAGGATGTATTGGCCAAACGCGGGTATCTATTCAAATAAGAAGTGCATTCATCAATAACCTGGAATAATTGAGGAGGCTGAGAAGCAATGAAAATCGCGTTATTTGGAGCAACCGGAAGAGTCGGCAGATACGTCTTGAACATGGCGCTTCGCGATGGCCATGAAGTGAAGGCACTAGTCCGGAGAGCGGACCTTGAACCCCATGCAAATCTGGACTTGATTGTTGGCAATGTCCGCAATGAAGAGGACATTCGCCAGACGCTGGAAGGGGCGGATGCCGTCATTAGCGCAATCGGCACCGACCGCACGACCACCTTATCGGATGCGACACCGCTAATCGTGAAAGCGATGGAAGCGGAAGGCATACGGCGCATCATTACCATCGGGACCGCCGGTATTTTGAACAGCCGCTTGAGCCCGGGGCTGCTCCGCTATCAGGGCGGCGATTCGAAGCGCCAATTGACCTTTGCGGCGGAAGAACATGAAAAAGCCTATAAATCATTGGAACAAAGTGATTTGGACTGGACGATTGTATGCCCAACGTATTTGCCGGATGGCGAACCGAAAGGCTATTTCCGTTTTGAAGAAAATTACTTGCCGGAAGACGGCAAAGAAATCACAGCCGGCGATACCGCATTGTTCGCTTACGAGCAATTGGATTCAGATGATTTCCTGAAAAGCCGCGTCGGCATTGCATATTGAACGAAAAAACCCCTTGAACCGTAAAGCGTTCAAGGGGTTTTTGCGTGTATCAGGCAGTAACGTCGCGTTTTGAGAATGTCCAATAACTGATCACCATAAAGACCAGGAAATAGACCGTCAAAACGATGAGCGACATGGCCATCGTGATATCTGGGATGGGCATGAAGCCTGTATAGAATTGAGTTAAATCGGTATGCGTGAACAAATAATATTTGACGATTTCAAAGCGCTGCAACAAGAAGACGAGTTGCACGCCGACAAACATAAGGAAAATTGATACGCCGATCGCAAGCGAACTGGAGCGGAAAACCGTCCCGAGCATAAATGCGAACGTCCCGATCATCCATGTACTCGCCAAGCTGAGCACGGATAGTTTCAATGCTTCAGCCCAGTAAGAGCCTTCAACGACTTCCGATCCGTTCCATACCAGGAATGCGCCGTCTCCAACTCCAAAGAAAATCCAGCTGAATAAAGCGATCGATACGAAAGTAAGGAGGCAAATAATAATGCGAACAACATCGTAGTAATGTATTTGGACGTCAGTATTTTCCACCTTTTAACCGGGCGCGTCAACAACATCTTGATTGTTCCTTGTGAAAACTCGGAAGCAACGATTCCTGCCCCAACGATGACCGTGAACAGCGTCACGAGCGACAGCATCATATGGCTATCGAGCACTTGCTGCTGCAGGCTTTCGACTTTAAATGGTGCAGCATCATTGGCCAATCGATATTCTGCAATGGCAGCCTGGCCTTCGTAATAATCTTGTTGGGCAGGGCCGATGTCCGGATTTTGCAATTGATCCTCTGCTGAAGCCAAGTTCATCATTTCCATTTCTTGCCACTCCATCTCTGGTGCAGGAGCGGTGGATTCAATCCATTTAGTGATGCCGGCATTTGCCAATAAGATGACGATCAGCAGGATAGCCATGATCCATGTCGCTTTTTTACTCCATAATTTCATCCATTCATTTTGTATGAGCTTGAGCAATTTCGCCGCCTCCAGTCATTTCAAGGAATTGATCTTCTAAGGTCGTGCGGTGTGGCTGGACAGCGTACAAATCAACGCCTGCAGCAGTGAGCAGCTTGATGGCGCCCGGGACATGCTCCGGTTCTGTATCAATCAGATAGCCGTTTTCATGCGGGTGCACAGTGAAGCCGATCTCTTCGAGCACTTGTTTCGCCTGGTCAGCAGGCTTGGCTTCTATGTAATAGCGGGATTGCTGGTGCTCGTTGACGTTTTTGATGTCGATCAATTCGCCATTTTGGATAATGGCGATGCGGTCGCACAATAATTCGATCTCCGACAATAGATGGCTGGAGACGAAAATAGCGACATCGTTCTCACGTGCCACTTTGCGCAAATACATGCGGAATTCTCGAATGCCAGCAGGATCCAGGCCGTTTGTCGGTTCATCCAAAATCAAAAACTCCGGATTGTTGAGGAGTGCTTGTGCAAGGCCAAGGCGTTGGCGCATGCCGAGTGAATACGAACCCACTTTTTCCTTGATGCGGTTTTGCATGCCGACTTGCTGGATCACTTCGTCGATGCGGGCTTTTGTCACGCCCTTATGCATACGCGCAAAATGCACCAAATTTTTGTAGCCGGACATAAATTTGTACATCTCCGGATTTTCGACAATGACGCCGACTTTTTCGATGCTTCCCTCGAAATCGGTGCGGATCGATTTGCCGCCGATCAGGATATCGCCTTGCGTCGGCTTCATCAATCCGACCATCATCCGGATCGTCGTCGTTTTGCCTGCCCCGTTCGGCCCGAGAAACCCGGTAATCTCCCCTTTATGGAGATCCAAGTTCAAGTTTTTAATGATCTGCTTTTTGCCGATCGTCTTTGAGAGCTTGCGAATCTCAACAATTTTCTCATTGCTCATATGAGCCACCTTCTTTCCGTTTTGCTTTCTTCAGTACTAACGATTCATTTCCCAGAAAGTTTCAGTTTTCTGGAAATCCGGCAGGCTTAACTATCGCCTCAGCGGGAATAAACCCATTAACAACGAATATATGGAGGGTTTGGCCTTATGAATGAATTGCAGGAAACAGAACAAGTGCTCATGGCGTACTATGCCCAGTATTATAAAGGCGCATCATTGGAGGAAATCCAAGAGCTCGACCGCAGCTTGTCGCAAGGCATCGGGGAAGAAAAGTATAAAGCGGCAATGGCCGAATTGAAAGACCAGGGACTGGTTCATGGCTTAGAAGCGGTCGAGGAAAGAAATCAAGACGGCGTCGATTCCCCGATGGCGACGAATGAAGGCATGCTTTATATCAATGATGTGCTCAATCTGCAGTCGGATGCGGTAGAAGACCACCAGCTCGATTATTTGGCGAAGAATCTGGAGACCAGCCACCTGGAACTGACGCTGGAGCCGGTGAAGACCTATATTGAGTCAGTCGTCAAAGAACAGGCGGATGAAAAGCCGAACGACAACACGCCTTGAATAGTTGAAAGCCGCTTCTTTTTCAAGAAGCGGCTTTTTTGTGTGAAAAATAGTTGGCAAATATTCAACTGCAAGATGGAACAAGATTCGGCGAAGCGGAGTAGAAAAGCTTCCGCTTACGACTGCGTTACAGGGGCACGCTTGGGGCCTGCAGGATGCGGGTCATGCAGCTGATGCGACAGGACGTCACGCTTTCAGCTGCCCTAAGGCGGGTGTTGAGCCAACGTGCCAAAAAGCGCGGCACGTTTGTCTCGCCAGCCCGCGCGGTCCCACAGGCGTCAGCCCCCTTCCACTCCGTCTCTAGTTTTAGAAGGAAGAGAATTTCTTCGACTATACAATATAAAATGTGAAAGAGCTTGACTCTTGATAGCTCACATCTCTTGGAATATAAAGTTTGCAATTCTAATCTACCAACAATAATTCTTTGCACAAGCATTTTATGATCAGATGCCTCATCTCAGGAAGCGATTTCCCCACTAGCCGGCAACTTAATGCAAAAAGAAAGCTATGTAAACTAGCATCATCCAATGAAATCTCTCAGCCGCCCAGCGCCAAGGGTGAGTCGACGCAATAAGACAGGTGCTTTTCCTGGCTTATTGCAAGAGGCCAACCCAAAGCAGGGCGGCGACTAGTAGATGAAGCCCGAATCGAAATGCAGAAACACTTCGACACGCAACCCCTCGCTATCCTCATATGCGCTCAAACCAGGAAGCGATTCCCCCGCTAGCCGGCAACTCGTACAGAAGCATTTCTGATTAAACAAACCCGAATCAAAGAAATCTCTCAGCCGCCAAGCGTAAAGGGGTGAGCCGACGCAATAAGACAGGTGTTCTTCCTGACTTATTGCCAAAGGCCAACCCAAAGCAGGGCGGCGACTAGTAGATGAAGCCCGAATCGAATGCAGAAACACTTCGACACGCAAACCCTAGCTATCTTCATGCATGTAATCGAGCCGGGAAGCAATTCACTCACTATCAAAACGAAAAAAGAAACCAATGCTGAGCATTGATTCCTTCCACATATATCTGAAGTTAAAGCCCAAGCACGAAGAATGCCAGGAAGATGGTGACAATGACCAAAGTGTTGGTGATCAGCGATGTTCGTTTGCTGACGGGTTCATCGAGTGCCGGAAAGCGCTCGACCAGGCGGATGCCCCCGTAAATCAGCACCATCAAAAGGACTAAAGTCAATATGAGCGGCATATCGTAGACGCGCACATCGATAAAGCGGATAAAGATGACCGAGAAAGCAAGGATCATGCCGTTGAATAAATTTTTTCGCTTCATAGGAGCTCCTTCAATTCGTTTTCAAGAAACGGCTTGGCGTTCAACAATTTGGTAAATTCCCGGTAGCGTTCCAATTGTCCCGCTGCCGGTTTTTTATTCGTGCGATAAGCGCGGATCAAAATATTTTTCGGCGTGTGCTCCATATCGATGAACTCCATCAATTGGGTTTCATAGCCGACCAAAGAAAGCAGTTCCGCACGGATCGAATCGGTCGCGAGCGCACTGAAGCGTTCTTTGATCAAACCGTGCTGCAGCATGACATCAAGCGGCGACGATTGGATTTGGCTATTGAGCTCGTGTTGGCAGCACGGCACGCTCAAGATGACGCCGGCGTTCCATTTGACGGCGCGGGCAAGCGCCATATCCGTTGCCACATCGCAGGCGTGAAGCGTAACGACCATATCGACTGCGGTGTCTTGGTCGTAGTCGTTGATATCGCCAACGAGGAATTCCAGCTGCTGATAGTCGAGGTCATGGGCGATGTTCTGGCATTCCTCGATGACGCTTTTTTTTAGGTCCAGTCCGGTCACACGCAAATCGAGGCCTTTTTCGATGCGCAAATAATGATACAGCGCAAAAGTCAGGTAAGATTTGCCGGAGCCGAAATCGAGTATGCGGATCGGGCGGTCTTTTGGCAAATGCTCGAGTGCATCATCGATGAATTCGATGAAGCGGTTGATCTGGCGGAATTTATCGTATTTCTGTTTCTTGACTTTGCCGTCCGGTGACTGGACGCCGAGGCGTACAAGAAACGGATAGGGTTTGCCGTCCTCTAGCAGGTAGTCTTTCTTACGGTTGTGGGACAAATCGGCAGCAGCACGTAGGTCCGCTTCTGATTTATAGCTGACTTTGAATTTCTTGGTTAATTGGATCTGGACTTTTTCGTCGGTGAACTGAAACAAGCCTTGGCGGAAGTCGGCGAATAATTGTTCGAGCTCTGCAGCTGCCTGTTCGACTGTCAGGTTTTGGTGTTTCAAGATCTGTTCATATTGGTATTCGAACTGGATGCGGTAGCCTTCTTTCAGTTCGACCGGTTTTAATTTGATGCGTTTCAAGTCGTTCGATTTTTGGCGCGGCTGGCTGATGGTGGCCGTGACGAGTGCTTGGCTTTGCAGTTTTTCTGCAAGTTGGGCGTGCATAGTTTGGAGTTCCATGGAAAATTCCTTCCGTCTTTATGATAGCCTCATTTTAGCACGGCTGGCAGCCTGGGGCGACTTCGCAAGCTGGAAAAGGTGCTTTCCTTTTATTTGGAATTTTGCGATAATAAAATAGATGAAACCGTTTTCAACAAGGGGGATAAAGAAATGGCAATTCTCGATCAAACAGTAGGGGAAATCGTACGGGAGCAGGCGAAAAAGTTTCCACAGACGGAAGCGTACGTGTATCCAGAACGCGGCATCCGCAAAACCTATGCCGAATTTGACCAGGAGACCGATGCACTGGCGAAAGCGTTCATGGGGCTCGGCATCGAAAAAGGCGAACATATCGCCATTTGGTCCGACAACAAGCGCGAATGGCTGCTTAGCCAATATGCCACAGGCAAGATGGGCGGCGTCCTGGTCACCGTCAACACGAGCTACCAGGCGAATGAGCTGGAGTACCTGTTGAAGCAATCGGATTCCACGACCTTGATTCTGGGGGAAGAATTCAAGGGGACGGATTATATCGAAGTGTTGAATCAAGTATGCCCGGAGCTGGAGCATGCAGAAAAAGGGCAGCTCGATTCGCCTAAACTGCCGCATCTGAAGCGCGTTATCGTTATGAGCGAAAATAGCTACCCAGGCATCTACACATGGAGTGAATTTGAAGCATTCGCCGAAAGAGTGGCGGATGAGCAGCTCGAACAGCGCTTTCGTTCGATGGCTCCGGACGAAGTCATCAACATTCAATACACGTCCGGGACGACCGGATTCCCGAAAGGCGTCATGCTGACGCATCGCAACGTCGTCAATAACGGGTGCCTCGTCGGCGATATGATGAACTTGGATGAAACCGACCGCCTGTGCATCCCGGTGCCTTTTTTCCATTGCTTCGGCTGTGTGCTCGGAACTTTGGCTGCAGTGACGCACGCGACGACGATGGTCATCGCGGAGCAGTTCGAGCCAAAGCGCGTGCTGCAGATGGTGCAGGACGAGAAATGCACCGCGCTTCACGGCGTGCCGACGATGTTCATCGCTGAACTCAACCATCCGGACTTCGACTCGTTCGATACTTCGACATTACGCACGGGCATCATGGCCGGCTCGACGTGCCCGATCGAAGTAATGAAGAAAGTCATCAGCGATATGGGAGCAAGCGAGATCACTATCGCTTACGGCCAGACGGAATCATCGCCGGTCATCACCCAAACAGGTAAAGACGATGCCATCGAAAAGCGGGTCGCGACTGTAGGCAAGCCGCATGAAGACGTCGAAGTGAAAATCATCGACCCGGCGACCGGCGAACAAGTCGTGAAAGGCATGCCGGGCGAATTGTGCACGAGAGGCTATTTGATCATGAAAGGCTATTACAAAAACGAAGACGCGACAAAAGAAGCAATCGATACAGAAGGCTGGCTGCACACCGGCGATATCGCGGTGGAAGATGAAGATGGTTATATTTCCATCACCGGGCGCATCAAGGATATGGTCATCCGCGGCGGGGAGAATATTTACCCGCGTGAAATCGAGGAGTTCCTGTATCAGCATCCGTCGGTCCAAGACGTCCAGGTTGTCGGGGTGCCGGACCCGAAATACGGAGAGGAATTGATGGCCTGGGTTATCTTGAAAGGGGACGAGATGCTCAGTGCAGATGAACTGCGCACTTATTGCACGGGCAAAATCGCCCATCATAAAATTCCGCGCTATATTGAATTCATTGAAGAATACCCGATGACCGCTTCCGGGAAAATCCAAAAATTCAAGCTGCGTGAAATGTCGGAAGAAATCGCTGAGAACGTTAATTAATCGAACCACCGCCAGATGAAGGACCTCCTTCATCTGGCTTTTTATTGATTGGAACCCTCAGCTGTTGTTTTACAAATAATCACGGATATTCAGAAAAGAAAGTTTAGTATCGGTCCATTTAGGGCACACAAGTAAAAGAAGTTATCTTGAATATAGGATAATTAGTGCAAGCCACGGAGCAAAACGATAAAGGAGAGGTTATGACATGAGTAATGTAAACTTAGCAATCATTTATTACAGCTCGACAGGAACCAATTATCAGATGGCGCAATGGGCAGAAGCGGCAGCAAAAGAATCAGGAGCACAAGTGAAAATCGCAAAAGTGAAAGAAAATGCGCCGATGGGGGCAATTGAATCGAATCCGGCTTGGAAAGAGCATTACGAGGCGACGCAAGACGTGCCGGAAGCTGACAACGATTTACTCGAGTGGGCAGACGCTATTATTTTCAGCGTGCCAACGCGCTTTGGCCACGTATCTTCACAAGTACAGCAATACCTTGATACAACCGGCGGCTTATGGGCGCAAGGCAAATTGGTGAACAAAGTGGTGAGCGCCATGTCTTCTGCGCAAAATCCTCACGGTGGACAAGAATCGACTGTACTGGCGGTCTATACGACGATGCATCATTGGGGTGCGATTATTGCAGCGCCTGGCTACACAGATGAAGTATTGTTCAAGGCTGGCGGCAACCCTTACGGAACAAGCGTCACGGTCGACCAGGATGGCAATATGCTTGAAGACGTGCAAGGTGCTGTAGCGCACCAAGCAAAACGTACTGTACAAGTTGCCGGATGGGTTAAAAATGGCTTGAACGGGTAATTGAAAACTACATGCCTAAAAGGCGAATGCTGGCAGATGGGCGAATGCGCCCGTCTGCTTTTTTAATCGAGGAGGGGTAGTTTGGAATGGCTTAGCTTGCTGTTTGTAATGGGATTTGTCGTTATCCACCTATTTTCAAAAAACATGAATTTCCTAAAAGCCGTGCCGCGCAGCCGGTTCTTATCAATTGCAGGCGGCGTTTCCGTTGCCTATGTATTTCTGCACTTATTGCCTGAATTGGGCGAATTCCAGGAAGAGGTCCATGAGGAGTTTGGCGCTCCAGGTGAAGGTTTCCTGAGCAATCATATTTACTTAGCTGCGATGGCCGGGCTGGTCCTTTTTTACGGCTTGGAGCAAATGGTGAAAACTTCGAAGCGCCGGACAGCGGAAGGCAAGTCTTCATCAGGCGTATTCTGGATCCATATCGGTTCCTTCGCCATGTACAATGGGGTCATCGGTTATTTGATGTTGCGTGAAGAGTACGAAGGTGTAGTAGGGATGACCCTATTCTTCATTGCGCTTGGCGTCCATTTCATCACCAATGACAAGGGCCTTCGGGAAGCGCATCAAGGCGAATATGACCGATATGGCAGATGGCTTCTCGCTGCAGCTATTGCGGCCGGATGGGTTATCGGCTGGCTGACGGAAGTGCATGAATTGATTATTGCGTTTCTCATGGCCTTGATTGCGGGCGGCGTTATTTTAAACGTGCTGAAAGAAGAGCTGCCGGAGGAGCGGGAAAGCAGTTTAGGGGCTTTTGTAATAGGCCTGTCCATTTACTCGATGTTATTATTGTTCGTTTAAATAAAATAATGATTCTATTTATAAAAAAGAAGAATAATGTCTTAGTTATCGGGTAAAGTATTAGGTAATGAATCACGTGCGCAATCCTCGCGTTAGTGTCGAAAGGTGATGTTTATGCCATGATCACGAAAGAGGAAGAAGCAGTCTTTGAATACGAACTTCAGAAACTGACGGCAGAGTGCCAGGAATGCATGGATACCTCGTTGAAGAGGAAGATTGAAGATGATGCCCTGTGGTTACAGACTGTCATTTTCCCAGGCTCCGGAAGCAAGCCGTAAAATGAGCGAATACTTGATATCTCAGCCACGCAGCCTTGCTACGTGGCTTTTCTTCGTGAAATGTGAACCGTTTTGTAACAATTTCCCGGGAAATGGCTTTCTATGCGTGCGTCCCCAAAGGAATCTTTCTAATGCTCCTTTATAATAGAGATAAGTGAAAGAAAGGACGATGGGAATGGGAAGTTTGAAACAAATGGCCTACAGCCAGAACAATCATATACGGTTGTTGTTTCTAGCCTCATTGGCAAAGGGGCTCGCGATGATCGGGCAGGCTTTGTTCTTTGTATGGGTAGCAGATTCAGTATTTCTGAAATCCGCTTCTTTTGAAGAAGTGCTGCCTTTATTGGCTGCGTTGCTGGCGGTCATTTTGCTGCGGGCTGGCGCAAGTTATGCGATTGGCCGGCTCGGTATCACGCTGTCTGTGGAAGCGAGACGCCGTTTGCGGCAGGAATTGATCGCTTCGTATAAAGAAAATCCGTTGCAGGGATCGATTGCTGGGCAGTCGGGCCGTAAAGTCGGCTTGTTGCTCGAAGCAGTCGATGACACCGACGGTTATTTCAGTAAATATATTCCGCAGATGACCCAAAGTTATACAATCCCGCTGATGCTGCTCGGGGTGATTTTTTACCTGAACTGGACGACTGGGCTGATCATCTTAATCACAGCGCCATTCATCCCTTTGTTTATGGCGATTGTCGGCAAGAGAACGAAGCAGAAAGCGGATGAAAAAGTCGAGCAATTGGCGGGATTTTCAGGCGCATTTCTCGATGTGCTGCAAGGGTTGACGACATTGCGTTTATTCGGGCAGGCGAAGCGGCAGAGCGATACGATTCGCGAGAATAGCTTGAAGTTCCGCGATTCGACGATGGACGTCTTGAAATCAGCTTTCTTGTCTTCTTTGACGCTCGAATACATTTCCATGCTAAGTATCGGGATTGTGGCGCTCGAAATTGGTTTGCGCCTTGTGGTCTTTGACAGCATCACCTTTTTCCCGGCTTTCCTCGTGATGCTGCTCGTGCCGGATTTCTTTAATTTACTGAAGGAGTTTGGCAGCGCTTTTCATACGGCGAGAGGCAGTGCGGCATCTGCTGAGTTGCTGACAGAAGAATTGGCAAAAAGCCATCAGCCGGTCGTGTGGGGTGAATCCCCAGTCGATGCACCGATTGATTTGGCTCTGGAGCAACTGAGCTTCCAGTACGGAGAAGGATTTCAACTCGAACCGGCAAGTTTCAAGCTGGAACCGGGGACGTCTACCGCGCTGGTCGGGGCAAGCGGCTCCGGAAAAAGCACCTTGATGAATGTCATGGCTGGATTATTGCCGGCCACAAGCGGGAGATTGCTGATTAATGGACTCCCGCAAGAACAAGTGAGCGAAGATGAATGGTTCGGGCAATTGAGCTATATTACGCAAGATCCCTATTTATTTGCTGGGACCATTAAAGAAAATATCGAACTCGGTGCGAACCGGGCTGTGGCGCAGCAAGAACTGACTGCGGCGGCACAAAAAGCGGGCATTTTGGAATTGGTTGAATCGTTTCCACAAGGATTCGAAACGGTGATCGGTGAAGCGGGGCGCGGATTGTCCGGCGGTGAAAAGCAGCGGCTCGTATTAGCGCGTGCATTTCTCAAGAAGCCGTCGTTATTGTTTTTTGATGAACCGACTGCAGGGCTCGACCTTCATACAGAGCAAGTGCTGCAAAAAGCCATCGAAGAGTTGTCAAAAGAAGCTACCGTCATCACGATTGCACACCGTCTGCACACGATCCGCAACGCATCGCGCATTATCGTCTTGGACACAGGAAGGGTGGAAGCCATCGGCACGCACGAAGAGCTGATGGACAATTTCAGTGCGTACCGCTCCATGATTGAGGCGCAGCAAGGAGGCAAACAGGCATGGGTGAATTAAAAACGGTTTTTTGGCTGACGCTGAAAGAAAAACGCGACGTTGCCCTTGCCGTAGTGTTCGGCTTTCTGGCAGGGCTTGCCGGTGTTGCGCTTCTTGGAGCAAGCGGCTATTTGATTTCCAAGGCGGCTTTGACTGCCCAAATGACAACTTTGGTCGTCATGGCAGCGTCGCTCAAGTTATTCGGCTTTGCAGCCGCCATTACCCGCTATGCGGAACGGCTGTTTTCACACCGCGCGACGTTTACGATGCTCGGCCATTTGCGCGGTAGTTTTTTTGAGCGGCTGGCACCGCTCGCACCGGGCATTTTCCAGCGCCATCAGAGTGGCGATCTGCTGTCGCGTATCGTCGGCGACGTGGAAAGTTTGCAGAATTTCCTGCTGCGAGTATTGTATCCGCCGATTGTCGTCGGTATGGTTTTGGTGGCCACGGTGTTCTTCACGTCGTTTTATTCGCTGCCTATGGCCTTAGTGGTTTTGGCGGGTGCAATTTTTGTGGTCGTCATCCTGCCGGCGTTCTTCGCTCTACGGAGACGGAAGAAAACGCATGCGACAGGAGAAACCCGCGGAGAGTTCGCGGCAGCGTCGGCGGAATTTCTTTACGGGTTCAAGGATTTGAAAATCCATTTGGCGCTCGATCAAAAAAGCGCGGAATTGCAGGATGCAGCAAACCGTTATGAACAGGCCCAGCAAAACGAGGGGCTTGAGGAAAACCGGGTTCAGTCCGTGAATGCGCTCGTGGCTTTCCTGGCTTCGTTTTTCGTTTTGGCGACCGGCGCGTATTTCGTGTCCACAGGGGAATTGTCCGGTTTGTATTTGGCGATGCTTGTTATGGTGTCGCTCGGCGCATTTGAGAATGTCGGCCCGCTTGCAGCGCTTCCGGCGTATTATGAAGAAAGCCGAATCGCTGCGCGCAGGCTTGAAGAAGTAGTGGACGAAGAACCGGACAATAGTATAGGGGCGATGCCGGAAGGGCCAGTGGATATCCGGGTAGATCAGCTAAGCTACCGCTATCCGAATGACAGCCGTTTGTCGCTCGATGAAGTCAGTTTCCGGTTGCCGCAAGGGTCTAAAACAGCGATTGTCGGCCCGAGCGGTTCGGGCAAGTCAACTTTATTGCAGCTATTGCTGAAAGTAGCGATACCCGTGGATGGAGAAATCCGTTTCGGAAATGAAGCGCTTAGCGGCATGCGCCCCGAAAATGTATGGGAACGCATGAACATTGTGCTTCAGGAGAACCATTACTTTTCAGGGACGATCGAAAGCAATTTGCGCATTGCGAATGAGCAGGCAGGCGCAGAACAATTGCGCGAAGCACTCGAACTCGTACACTTGGGGCATCTGGAGCTGTCGGCGCCGGTTTACGAAAAGGGCCGCAATTTATCAGGTGGTGAAAAGCAGCGGCTCGCGATGGCCCGTGCGTTCTTGAAAGGCGAACGGCTATGGCTGCTGGACGAACCGTTTTCATCGGTCGATGGCGTAACCGCCCAATCCATTTACAGTGAACTGTTCACCCGTCACCCACAGGACACCTTTGTCGTCATCAGTCACGATTTAGCAGGGCTTGAAAGTATGGACCGCATCCTGGTTTTAGAAAATGGCCGTTTGATCGAACAAGGCAATTACCAGGAATTGATGGACCGCCGCGGCTATTTCTATGGTTTAAAGAAAATAGAAGAGCAAGTTTTCGTCTAAGCTATCTAGGTTGGCCGGAAACAGAGCAAACAAAAAGACGCGTCTATGCAGACGCGTCTTTTTCAGAGTGTTGAAGAAGTATATAATCCGCTATAAGCGAAAAAGGAAATCACCATTTCTACATTCAAAAATCAATGTGCTATCTGAGTATTTGCAGAAGCGTTCGTTCGACTCCTGTGGGACTAGCGGGTTTGAGAGACCCCGCAGGAACGGAGTGACGAGGAGGCTCGATTCCCGCCCCACGGAAAGCGAGCGATAAGCTTCGGAAAATACGATTTCTTACCTTTCTGGACGGCCTGAAAAAGACGCGTCTATGCAGACGCGTCTTTTTGCCGTTCGGCTATGAGCGGTTGGTGCTTCAGGGCATCGTCGAGTTTCATCTGCTCGAGTTCCAGGCGCAGCTTCTGTGTTTCGATGACGTAATTATCATGCTTGAGCTTTTCGAGTTCCACTTCCGTCTCCAACGCACGTTGATGCATTTTCTTCTTTTTGGTCAAATAGTCCGTCCAGATAGCGACGAGGGGAATGGAAAAGACCATGATGACGGCTACCAGTCCTGTCATAGTGTTCACCTCTATTCAGATTATTCTGCATATAATTCAGTATACACGTTTTTCTTGATTTTAGAAAGTTATGGAAAAGGCAAAAACCATGACAGGTGTCATACCCAGAAACAGACGTTTATGTCTTATGAACAAGGTGGCAGGGGCGTAATATGATAGTTAACAAGTACATCGATGGGCACGCCCATTCTAGGAGGAAGACAAGATATGAGCAAAGAAAAGACAGCGCAATTACGTAAGTTTGTCGCCCCTTTCGAAAAAGCAGATGTTAAAGCAAGCGTTCAACAAATGATTAACACTATACCCCCATTTTTCATTCTTTGGTTTTTGGCTTATCTCGCACTGGATGTCTCCATTTGGCTGACAGTAGGTATTTCCGTTATCGCAGCTGGATTTGTCGTCCGCATGTTCATCATTTTCCATGACTGCACGCACGGATCGTTCTTCAAAAACAAAAAAGCGAACGCGATTGTCGGAACGACTACCGGCATATTGACACTTTTCGCTTATGAAAAATGGAAACGCGAGCACGCCATCCACCACGCATCGAGCGGTAACCTCGACAAGCGCGGAGTCGGCGATATCTGGGTCATGACGATTGACGAATATGTAGAAGCTTCCAAATGGGAACGCTTCAAGTACCGTATGTACCGCAACCCTCTCGTAATGTTCGGGTTAGGGCCGTTATTCCTAGTCTTGATTTCCAGCCGTTTCAACCGTAAAGATGCACGCAAGAAAGAGCGTAACAATACGTACTTCATCAATGTAGCATTGGTCGTTCTTTATACCGTCATGATTTTGGCGATCGGCTGGCAGGCGTTTGTGTTGATTCAAGGTACGATCATGTTTACTGCTGGTGCACTGGGCATTTGGTTGTTCTACATCCAGCATACATTTGAAGATTCTTATTTCGAGGACGAAAGCGAATGGGATTACGTGAAAGCAGCAATTGAAGGCAGCTCGTATTACGAATTGCCGAAAGTACTGCAATGGGTGACTGGCAACATCGGTTTCCACCATGTCCATCACTTGAGCCCGCGCGTTCCGAACTATAACTTGGAAAAAGCGCATGTCTCCACGCCGCCGCTTCAAAAAGCGACGACAGTCAATTTGAAGACAAGTTTCCAATCCTTGAAGTATAAAGTGTATGACGAAGAGAACAAGAGATTTGTGACATTCGGCGCCATCAAGCATTTGCTTGGCGACTCCCGGACAGCACAGCAATAAACCGGAACTGCCCTTGCCTTAACCTAGAGGCAAGGGCAGTTTTTTCTTTGCGGAAAAGCTTGTTTGTAACTGGTAAACTGCGCAGGTTTTCTCTTTATCTGTGAGCTTTGGTATGATGAGAGCAAAGAAACTTTAGGAGGCAGTTATGCATATGCAGAACTGGTATCAAATTTTCCCCCGCAATACGTGGTTAAGCATCTATGCATGGACAATTTTTTGCATTTTGCCGTTCTTTTTCATTTTCCGGTCATCTTCTCCAACTGAAATCGCAGCAGGCATCATCCTGTTGGTGGCGTTTTTCATCGCTTATCGCTTGTCGTTCAGTTCACATTCGTTTCTCGTGTACTTATGGGTAAGCGTCGAGATGATCATCAATGTCGCGATGATCTTATTATTCGGATACGTCTATCTGGCGATTTTTCTGGCGTTCTTCATTGGCAATATCCGCAGCAAGGTCGGGTTTTTCATCATTTACGGATTGCATATCGGGACGACAATCGCCGCGATCATTTTCGGAATGATTATGGATTTCAATTTGTATATGACACAATTGCCGTTCATCATTTTGAGCGTTCTCGGCGTCATCCTGTTGCCGTTCAATACGTATAACCGGCATAAACGCGAAAAGCTTGAAGGGGCGCTGGAAGATGCCAATAAGCGGATTTCACAGCTCGTGCTGATCGAGGAACGCGAACGGATAGCACGCGATCTCCACGATACACTCGGCCAGAAATTGTCGTTGATCGGCTTGAAAAGTGACTTGGCGGGGAAGCTACTCAATAAAGACCCGGAACGCGCTGCCGCTGAAATTCAAGATGTCCGCCAAACTGCGCGCACCGCCTTGAAGGAAGTGCGTGAACTGGTGACAGATATGCGCGGCACAAAACTTGAAGACGAATTATTGCGCATCCAACAAATTCTGCGGGCTGCGGACATGGATTTCGTTTTCTATGGCAACGCCAAACTCAACAATACGCCGCTGTTAATGGAGCATGTGCTGAGCATGTGCTTGAAAGAAGCGGTCACCAACGTGGTGAAACATAGTGCAGCTTCCCGTTGCACGGTGTTGATCAAGCAGACGCCGAACGAAATCCTCGTGCAAGTGCAAGACGACGGCGTCGGATTTCCTGAAGGCAATCCGCTAGTCCAGGGCAACGGACTCACGGGCATGCGGGAACGACTGGACTTCGTCAATGGGCAAGTGGATGTCGAAGTAATGGACGGCACGACCTTGAACATCCGGGTGCCGAATGTCATTCTTTATCAAGATGTGGAGGGGAGAAATTCATGATTCGAATTGTACTGGCGGAAGACCAGCGCATGATGCTTGGTGCGCTCGGGTCGTTATTGGATCTGGAAGATGATATGGAAGTGGTCGGCATGGCGCCGAATGGGGAGGAAGCGATCCGCTTGGTGGAGGAGCTGAATCCCGACGTCTGCATCATGGACATTGAAATGCCGGTCAAGAGTGGCTTGGACGCAGCAGAAGCCTTGAAAGACCATCCGTGCAAAACCATTATCCTGACAACTTTCGCACGGTCAGGTTATTTCGAGCGGGCACGAAAAGCAGGGGTCAGCGGCTATCTTTTAAAAGACAGCCCAAGCGAAGAACTGGGGACATCGATTCGCACCATCATGGATGGCCGCCGGATCTATGCGCCGGAACTGGTCGATCTCGCCTATGCAGGCAGCAATCCGTTGACTGAACGGGAGCGGCAAGTGATGGAGTTGATCACAGAAGGGCGCAGCACGAAAGAAATCGCCAAAGAACTGTTTATCACGACAGGTACGGTGCGCAATTACATTTCTACGATTCTCGATAAACTCGAAGCGAGCAATAGGATCGAAGCCATTGCCCGCTACCGTGAAAAAAGCTGAACGGCAAAACAGCAGGACCGAAAAAGCGGCAGCTTTTCCAGTCCTGCTGTTTTTGTTTTTAATCGTATAATTTTTCCTGGAGCGAGTCATCTTCTCCGTAAACATGAAGCTCCCCGTTATTGCGGTTGACGTAACGCTTCGCCTCACCCATTAAATCATCCTTGGTTTCTTCGATAAGAATCGCTTTTTTGCTGTCTTTCTTCTTCAGCTGCCAGCCTTCAGAATGCTTGCGGATTTCGTACACCGGCGCGTCACTGTCCCCTTGAACGGTGTCACGCGCCTGGTCCAAAGCAATCGGAATTGCGCGTCCTTCTTCGTAGCCATCGCGCAACAGTGCATTGGCAATCTCAATCGCTTTGTTGCGAACATCATCATCCAAATTTTTGAAAGAATCCGGGTAATCATTCTTATTCCACGGCATATTTATCGCCTCCTTGCCTCTCTATGCCCATTTAAATAGGAAATAAAACGCAAAGCCCCCTTTTCATATAAGCTCATTATGTTAAAGTGTTTAATAAAGGAGGAGATGTCATGACAGATACAACTTATCAAATCATAGCCTTACTCGTGTACCTCGCGGCTATGCTATTCATTGGCTGGTATGCGTATAAGAAGACAGCCGACTTATCCGATTACATGCTCGGGGGAAGGGGACTCGGCCCATCCGTTGCGGCTCTCAGCGCCGGCGCATCCGACATGTCCGGATGGCTATTGCTCGGACTGCCTGGAGCAATTTACGTTGGAGGTCTAGTGGAAGTATGGATCGCCATCGGATTAACAATCGGTGCATTCCTGAACTGGTTCTTTGTTGCGCCTCGTCTGCGGATCTACTCATTTGTCACCAGTGATTCCATCACCATTCCTAGCTTCTTAGAAAATCGTTTAAAAGACAGCTCGCGCCTCTTGCGGATTGTCGCTGGTATTATCATTTTGATTTTCTTCACATTCTACGTTTCATCCGGAATGGTAGCATCTGGATTATTCTTCCAGAGCTCATTCGGAATGGATTACCATCTGGGCCTTGTAATCGGTTCGGTGGTAGTTGTCGCATATACTTTATTCGGCGGATTTCTCGCCGTCAGCTATACGGACTTTGTACAGGGCATCATGATGTTCCTGTCGCTTATTGCAGTGCCGGTCGTTGGGATTTTCGTTACCGGCGGATTCGGTGAAACGGCAGCAAGCATCCGGGAAGTCGACCCGAACATGTTAAGCCTGGTTTCAGGAGCTTCCACAATCGGTGTCATTTCTGCCGCAGCGTGGGGCCTTGGGTACTTCGGCCAGCCGCATATCATCGTCCGTTTTATGGCTATTAAAACGTTGAAGGAAGTGCGTACTGCCCGCCGCATCGGCATGGGCTGGATGATCTTGAGCCTGATCGGTGCTACGGGTACGGCTTTGGTCGGGATTGCGTATTTCCAGCAAAACCCTGAATCCACGCTCGTGGACCCGGAAGCGGTGTTCTTGGACATGAGTCAAGTACTGTTCCATCCGCTAGTTGCAGGTTTTGTCCTGGCAGCGGTTCTAGCAGCAATCATGAGTACGATTTCGTCTCAATTGCTCGTCAGTTCGTCAGCTTTGATCGAAGACTTGTATAAAATTGCCTTCAAAAAAGAATCAAGTGCTAAAGGCTATGTTACGCTCGGCCGTATCGCCGTAGCAGCTATCGCCGTTATCGCAGCAGCACTGGCATGGGAGCAGAACAATACCATCCTGGGATTGGTCGCTTACGCATGGGCAGGGTTCGGCGCCGCTTTCGGCCCGATCATTTTGCTTTCGCTATTCTGGCGCAAGCTTACTGCTAAAGGTGCGCTCGCCGGCATGATCGTCGGTGCTGTCACTGTCATCATCTGGGATCTTGTAGGTAATCTGGACGGCGCATCTGCTAATGATCTAACAATGTTCATGGGCAGCGTCTACGAAATCATTCCTGGCTTTTTCCTTAGCTGGTTAACTACTTGGGGTGTCAGCTTGATGACGTACAAACCGAACGCTGAAATCGAAGCAGAATTCGATGAAACGGAACGTTTGATCCAAGAAGACAAAAAATAATTCATGACAATAGGCTATCCTCTCATTGAGAGGATAGCCTATTTTTATTTCCTTATGCCTAGCTGCAAAAAACAGGTTTGCCTGTTCATTGACGGCCGTCGTCATGGTTGAACATCCAGACAACGCCGTATTTATCTTCTACTATGCCGTATCCAAGGCTCCAGAATGTTTCCTGCAGTTCCATTTGCACTTTTCCGTCCTGCGCCAATAGCTTGAATTCCTCCGTTATTTTATTTAAGTCATTCGATATTACCGTTACGTTGATGTTCTGGCCAATTGTAATTGGGGCATCTGACATGGCATCTGAAAACATGACAGCACTTCCGTGGATGTCCAAATTTGCATGCATAATCCGGGATTTCATCTCTTCGGGCATGTCTTGGCCATGCTCAGAAGCCATGTCCCCGAAACGTGAAAGCCCGTCCGGTTCTGTCCCGAATACTTTTGCGTAATAAGCTACGGCTTCTTCACAATTTCCGTTGAAAATCATGTAGACGTTGACAGACATGGATAATACTCCTTTCTGTTATTGTGTAAAATACGAACAAGTATTCCCTTTCTTTTATTATAGCCCCTCGGCGAAAAAAGTAAAGAGATATTGATTCAATAATCAGTTCTTTTGGTTAAGCAAAGATGACGGCAGCCTGTTTCATAAAAAATGCCTTAAAAGCTCAAGATCCAGAGCTTCTAAGGCATTGTTGATGCTGCGCTTATTTATTCTGTTGTTTGCGCGCTTCGCGTTCCAAGCGTCTGAAGCGGCGCAATTCGGATTTTCGGATTGGCGGCGACTCCCCGCGGATGATTTTGGTGAATGACCAAAGCATCAGCAGCAGGAGCACCGTAAACGGTAAGGCCGATATGAGTGAAGCGGTCTGCAAAGCGTCTAGCCCACCCGCGTAAAGCAGAACGGCTGCGATGGCTGACATTAAAACGCCCCAGATGATTTTGAATAAAGTCGGGGGATTCAGGCTGCCGAAGCTAGTCATGGTTGCAAGGATGTATGTAGCGGAGTCAGCTGATGTCACCAGGAATGTGAAGATCAGCAAAATCGCCAATATGGACATGATGGTCGACAGCGGAAGAACGTCAAAGGTTTGGAACAAGGCAGAAGTCAAATCTACATTGACCGCTTCCGCGATGCCCGCTTGTTCGTTCAAGTCATACCATAAAGCTGTACCGCCGAAAACGGCGATCCATACACAAGCGATAGCTGGCGGGATGACCAGTACGCCGAAGACGAATTCGCGGATGGTACGCCCGCGTGAAACCCGTGCAACGAACGCTCCGACAAATGGAGACCAGGCAGTGGCCCAAGCCCAGTAGAAGATGGTCCATCCAAGTACCCATTCTCCACCGGTATAGGGTTCCATGCGCAGGCTGTACTGAACAAAATTGGTGATATAATCGCCGATTGCGAGCGTAAATGTGTCCATGATAAAGACAGTCGGTCCCGCAAAGAAGACAAAGACCATCAGGACGAGTGCCAAGCCTAAGTTCAAATTACTTAAGTAGGCAATTCCTTTATGAAGGCCTGTAGAAGAAGATAGGGTATAGGCAGCGAACATGACGCCGATGATCGCCAACTGGATCGGAAATGCATTGTCGATGCCGAATACGGCGTTCAAACCACCGTTCATCTGCAAGACTCCAAGACCGAGTGAAGTCGCGATTCCCATGACAGTTGCAATGACCGCGAGCGAGTCAATCGTATGCTTGACCACTGGTTTTGAACCTAAGACCGGTTCGAGTGCGGTCGAGACCAAGCCGGGCTTTTTGCGTCTGAACTGCAAGAAGCCGATAACCAAACCGACGATGGCAAAGACGGACCATTGGCTGACGCCCCAGTGGAAGAAAGAATAGCCCATCGCAATGCGCGCTGCTTCTTCCGTCTGTCCTTCCGTACCGAACGGTGTCGTAAAGAAATGGCTCATCGGTTCCGCTACGCCCCAGAAGACGAGCCCGGCACCGAAGCCGGCTGAGAACAGCATGCCGATCCAAGTGAAGAACGGGAATTCCGGGCGGTCGGAGTCGGCTCCGAGCCGGATGCTGCCATATTTGCTAATGGCGATGATGATTAGGAAAAGGGTGATGATGAAGACAGCTAGCAAGTAGAACCAACCGAAGTTAAGAGTGGTGAAGTTAAATAAGGTGCCGGCAATTTCACCGAAACGAATCGGCATAAATGCCCCAGCAAGTACCAACAGCAGGATCACGGCTGTCGATATGATAAACACGGGGTTTTTCAATAATTTTTTATCCATGATGACCTCCTTTGAAATATGGTAATTATCTTTTCCTATACCCTAGCGTATCGAAAATGATGCCTGAAAACCACCCATTTCGCGGAAAAATCAGAATTGACAGGGAAAAAGTGACCATATACACAGCAAAATGGCAACGCTAGAGGGTATTATATTTAATAGAAGAAAGCGGTCAATAGGCGAAGAAAAGGAGTGCTTGCAAATGAAATTAGATCATATCGTCCATTTTACCCACACCAGCCCGGAAGCCAGCAGCCAGTTTTGGAACACAAAAGGTTTCCACACAGTTACTGGAGGCAGCCATAAAAACTGGGGAACTCAAAATGCCCTCATGTACGGGCCGGATTATTATATCGAGTGGCTCACGGTCGAAGACAAAATGCGCGCCGAAGCTTCCGAACATCCGCTTATCCAACAGCTGCGCCATGACGGGAGAGGCTTCGGCACAATCTGCCTGCGTTCTGATAATCTCGACCAATTATCGAAACAAATCGAAGGGCGTGGATACAAGGTGATCGGCCCGATGCACGCCGAACGGTTGACTGAAACAGGTGAAACCATCCGCTGGCGCTTGCTCTTTATCGATCAGCCGATTTCTTCAGCTTTGCCGCTGCCATTCTTTATTGAGTGGGAAGAGTCGGACGAGGCGCGTTTTGCCAGCTTGAAACAAAAAGGCGCCATCACAGAGCTCAATGAAGGCCTGCGCTTAGAGGCACTCGTTTTCTCAGTGGAAGATCCAGCGCAAAGGGAAGCGCAATGGAACAGCTTGCTCGGAGGAGCAGCGGACTTGGAAAATTGCCATCTCGTGTTTGAGGCGGGCAAGGGAAAAGAACGGCTGCGTGAAGTGCGTTTCGAATCAGTTGGACAGGAAATCATTTTTGAGCAAGGAAGCTACTTGGTGCCGCGTTTCGGATAGGGGCGTGCGTGGTACTGTGGTAGGATAGAGGGAAACTTAAAATTGACGAAGACATAAGGGACCGGGCGGAATCAAGATTCTGCCGAAGGAGGCAACTATAGATGGAACAGTTAATTGAAAAAGCGATTATTGTGGGGGTCCAATTGCAAAAAGATACCCATTTCGAATACAGCATGGAAGAATTGCGGAATCTGGCGGAAGCGCTGGGTGTCGAAGTGGTGGGCGAACTGCACCAGAACTTGGATCGCGTGAATCCCGCGCACTATATCGGCACAGGAAAAGTCGATGAAGCGAAAATGTTATACGAAGAAGCGGATGCCAACCTGATTATTTTCAATGATGAGCTGTCGCCGTCCCAAATCCGCAATCTTGAAGAAGAGCTGGAATGCAAAGTGATCGACCGGACGATGCTCATCCTGGACATTTTCTCAAGACGCGCCCGTACACGCGAAGCGCAAGTGCAAGTGGAATTGGCGCAATTGCAATACATGCTGCCGCGCCTGGTCGGCTTACGCGCGTCGCTCGGCCGCCAAGGCGGTGCCAGCAGCGGCGGGCTTGCCAACCGCGGTGCCGGGGAAACCAAGCTGGAGCTTGACCGCCGGAAAATCGAAGACCAGATTACCAAGCTTAGACGCGAACTCGATCAAGTAAAAGAACAGCGCACGACACAGCGCAAGCAGCGGTTGAAAAAAGGCATGCCGGTCGTCTCACTGGTTGGGTATACCAATGCCGGCAAGTCAACGATCATGAACAGTTTGCTCTCGAAGACGGGGCAAGATGCCGACAAGCAGGTATTTGAGAAAGACATGCTGTTCGCGACTTTGGATACTTCCATTCGCCAAATCCGGCTGGAAGACAATAAGACCTTTTTGCTGTCCGATACTGTCGGATTTGTCAGCCGCTTGCCGCACCACCTGGTCAAAGCATTCCGCTCGACGCTTGAAGAAGCGCGCAATGCGGATCTGTTGCTCCATGTTGTTGATGTCTCGAACGATGAGCATGATTATATGATGGAAGTAACCGACGCGACCTTGCAAGATGTGGGCGTGGAGAACGTCCCGACTTTATATGTCTATAATAAATCAGACCTTGCCGGCGTCGTATATCCAAGAAAGAGCGCTGATGCGGTCTGGATATCAGCCAAAGAAGAAGCGGGACTCGATGAACTGCTCGAAAGCATCCGCGACCGGCTCTTTGCGAACCACGTCATGTGCCGGATGGAAATTCCGTTCGGACGCGGGGACGTCGTCGCGTATTTGAACGACCATGCGAGCATCAAAGAAACTGAATATGGCGAAGAAGGCACATTGATTACGGTGGAACTGAGCCGTGCGGATTATGACCGATACGAACAATTCGTCGTAGGTAAATAATTTAGCTAGATGCAAATAGGTGAAAATATGAAAAGCCGGAGAGTTTCTCCGGCTTTTTTTGTGTGGGAGATCCGTATTCTATAGGAGCGGCAATTAACCGGCTCTAAAGTGGGTAAACTGTGAGTGAGGGCAGAATGCTGTATAATGGACGACAAGTCTTTATAAGGAGAGTGAACGCCATGAGAAAATGGGTGGCAGTCCTAGGAACAGGCGCTGCTGTCATCGGCCTTGGCGCATGCAGCGATGCGCAAGCACCGACGACTGAAGAAGAAAGCGAGAATCCTGCGCAAGAAGCGCCGGAAGAAACGATGAGCGCTTCGGAAGTTTACGCAGAAGCAGTGGAGGTTTCGCAGCAAGTAGAAAGCTTGCGTGCGCAGTCGAACACCGAACAACAGATGAAAATGCAGCCGGATGGCATGGAAATCGACATGACGGTGGATTCTGAAATAGAAATGACTTATGAGCCTTTGGCATTTCATCAAACAGGGGAGACCAGCATTGTATCGGAAGACATCGACAACAGCAATCCGATGCTGACGGAAATGTATATGACAGAAGAGGGCTTATACATGCATGAGACGTCCGTCGATATGTGGCTGAAGATGCCAGAAGAAATGCACGAAAATATGCAATCGATTGCCGGACAGCAATCGGCTGACCCTGCGCGCCAATTGGACGAACTCGGTGATTTCGAAGAGGATTTCGTGCTAGAGGAAACGGATGAAGCCTACATTCTGACACTTGATGCCTCAGGAGAAGAGTTCCAGGAACTGACGGACGAACAATTGGAGAAAACCTTGGGCCAAATGGAAATCGAAGCCCCTCTATCTCCGGAAGACCTAAAAGTGCACGCCGTGAATTACGTTATCACGCTGGACAAGGAAACTTATCTAGCGGACCGCATGGAAGTCGATATGGAACTTGACGTCGACGTGCGCGATGAAATGATGGCAATCGAATCGCAGATGCAAGTGGACTATAGCGATTACAATGCCATCGAGCCGATCGAAATTCCACCAGAAGTATTCGAACAAGCGCAAGAAATCGAATTTTAATATCGAAAACAGCAAGCAGAGGGAATTTCCCTCTGCTTTTTTATATCGAAACGATCTTGTGCAAATCGGTGACTACACAAGCTACGGCCGCTTCCTTGGCACACTCTAACTCCAACCCAAGAAGCGATTCCCCAACTAGCCGGAAACGCCTAAAGAAGCAGATCCGGCTAAACACACTTCAATCAATGAAATCTCTCAGCCGATCTGCGTCAAGGGTGAGCCGAAGCCTCAAGACAGGCGTTCTTCCTGGCTTGAGGCAAGAGGCCAACCCAAAGCAAGCCGGCGACTCCAAAAGCGACGCCAAATCCTTCGACACCCTCCCCCCCCCCCCCCCCCCCCAACCCAAGAAGCGATTCCCCCACTAGCCGGGAACTGCTTAAAGAAGTAGATCTAGCTAAACAAACTTCAACCAATGAAATCTCGCAGCCGACCTGCGTCAAGGGTGAGCCGAAACAATGAGACAAGCGTTCTTCTTGGCTCATTGTGAAAGGCCAACCCAAAGCAGGGCAGCGACTCCATAAGTGATGCAAAAAGCCGGTCCCCAAGTTTGAAAAACCAGGGAACATTTCAAAGCCTCTGTATTCTTAATGACAATAGTTCTCAATTAACCCTTGACGCTATTTTTTATACTGCTATACTAAAAAACAGTTAGTCATTGATAATCATTATCATTCTCAATTGGCAATAGCACTAGATAGGGAGCGGCATTACATGAAAAAACGTATTCTAATACCCATATTGATCCTTCTGTCGTTCATCTCCCTGTTTGTCGGAGTCAGCAGCATCAGCCCGCTGGATCTCCTTGATTTTCAATCAGAAGAAACACAGATTTTCCTCGTCAGCCGCTTTCCGCGCTTAGTCGCGATTTTGCTTGCGGGGGCTGGCATGAGCATGGCGGGGCTTATTATGCAGCAATTGAGCCGCAATAAATTCGTCTCGCCGACCACTGCCGGGACGCTCGATGCAACGCGCCTCGGGATCCTCGTTTCGATGCTGCTATTTGCGAACGCCTCAATGATCGAGAAAATGGCAGTGGCGTTCTTGTTCGCGCTCGCCGGCACTTTTCTGTTCATGCAAATCCTTAACCGCATCAAATTCAAGGATGCCATCTTCATTCCGCTCATCGGCTTGATGTTCGGCAATATCCTGTCGTCGATCACGACATTTTTCGCCTACCGGGCAGATGTCATCCAGAACATGTCGGCTTGGCTGCAGGGCGATTTTTCGATGGTCATGAAAGGCAGCTACGAACTTCTTTACATAAGCGTGCCGGTCTTCGTCATCGCCTATATGTACGCCAACCGCTTTACGGTCGCAGGCATGGGTGAGGATTTCTCGAAAAACTTGGGACTGAAATACCGCAGCGTCGTCAACATTGGCTTGACGCTGGTCGCGCTCATTACCGCAACGGTCGTCTTGACGGTCGGCATGATCCCGTTCCTTGGCTTGATCATCCCGAATATCGTCTCCATCTTCAAAGGGGACCATCTTCAGAAAACCTTGCCGCATACCGCGATGCTCGGCGCTATCTTCCTCTTGGTCTGTGACATTCTCGGACGTGTCTTGATTTATCCGTATGAGATTACGATCAGCCTGATGGTGGGGGTCATCGGAAGCTTTATCTTCCTGATCATGTTGTTTAGGAGGAAGGCGTATGCGTGATGTACATAAACTGTGGATTTTAATTGGACTTGCCGCAGCGGCATGCGGTTTGTATTTATTTGATAATTTGAATGGCAGCTTTGATTATGCGCTGCCGAGAAGAGGCGTGAAAGTCTTCGCGATGGTGTTGACGGGTGTGGCGATCGCTTATGCGACGGTGGTGTTCCAGACCATCACCCATAACCGCATTTTGACCCCTAGCATCATGGGCCTGGATTCGCTCTATATGCTCCTTCAGACAGTGTTGATTTTCTTCTTGGGCTCAGGGCATATCACGATCATCAACCAGCAAGTGAATTTTTTGCTGTCGATTGCTGTCATGGTCATCTTCGCTTTATTGTTCTATAAACTGTTGTTTAAGAAAGATAACCAACCGATTTACTTCCTCCTATTGATCGGCATCATTCTCGGCACGTTTTTCGGCAGCGTCTCGACATTCCTGCAGGTGCTGATCGACCCGAATGAGTTCCAGATCGTCCAGGACCGGATGTTCGCAAGTTTCAATAATGTGAATGCCGATTTGGTGTGGATCTCGCTGTTTTTCATTGTCGTCTTGATCGGTTTGGCTTGGCGCCATAATGCATCGCTCGACGTGCTATCTTTGGGGCGTGATACGGCGGTGAATCTCGGTGTCGGCTACGACGCGCTCGTCAAGAAAATGCTTGTGCTTTCTGCTGTGTTAATTGCCATCGCCACAGCTTTGGTCGGGCCGATTACATTCTTCGGCTTGATCGTCGCCAATCTGTCCTATCAATTTTTCAAATCCTACAAACATTCGATTGTCATCGCCGGTGCGAGCATCATCAGTATCGTGGCGCTGGTCGGCGGGCAATGGGTCGTCGAACATGTCTTCACGTTCAATACGACGCTCAGCGTCATCATCAATTTCATTGGCGGCGTCTATTTTATCTATTTGCTATTAAAGGAGAGTCGGTCTAAATGATCCAAGTCCGTGAACTGACGAAGTTATATGGAAAGAAACAAGTCGTGGAAAATGTATCGGTCGATATTCGGCGAGGGCAGATCACTTCCTTTATCGGGCCGAACGGAGCGGGGAAATCGACGCTCTTGTCGATGGTCAGCCGGCTTTTGGATGCAGATACTGGGGAAGTGTTGATCGATAAGACCAACACGAAGCAGATGAAGTCCAATGAATTCTCGAAACGTGTTTCCATTTTGAAGCAATCGAATTTCATGAATGTGCGCTTGACGATCCGCGAATTGGTATCCTTCGGCCGTTTTCCGTATTCGAAAGGCCGCTTGAACACAGAAGATGAACAGATGGTCGACCAGGCCATCGAGTACATGGATCTTGGAGATATGGAAGATTCGTATTTGGATGAACTGTCGGGCGGGCAGCGGCAGCGTGCGTTTATCGCAATGGTTATCGCGCAAGACACGGATTACGTGCTGCTTGACGAACCGCTTAATAATTTGGATATGAAGCATTCTGTGCAGATCATGAAGATTTTGCGCCGCTTAGTCGATGAGCTCGGTAAAACGGTCATCATCGTCCTTCACGATATCAATTTTGCTTCGGTCTATTCCGATCGTATTGTCGCGCTGAAAAACGGCCGCGTCGTCAAAGACGGGCCGACGGAAGAAATCATCCAATCGGATGCGTTGAAGGAAATCTACGATATGGATATCCCAATCCAGCAAATGAATGATTGCCGGATTTGCGTGTATTTCAATTCCTGATAGCAGAAGTTATTGAATGTGAAAACAAGGAAATCCAGAGTCCGTGTGGAAGTGTACTCCATACGGGTTTTTTATTGGTTGCGGGATTTTCCAAAATGCCTGATGGATGCGGCAGGGAAGAAGGTGCAAGTATGAAGCGAATCTTTTATCCATTAGCGATGGCGACACTGCTCGGGTTTTTCGGAATACTGTATTATTATCAGCAAGAACCGATCCGGGAACTGGACGAACGGGCGGCTTCGCTGTTCGGCGGGATGGGATGGCTGGAGGCCATGTCGTTTATCGGGGAGCAATGGATGATTTTTGCTGTCAGCTTCCTGCTGTTGGTCTTTCTGTGGGTGTTCCGGCATAATTACCGGGGCATGTTTTTCGTTTTATTGGCTGTCGGTGCAGGGAACGCGTTGAATCGATTGCTGCAGCAATGGTTCGGCCGGCCGACGCCGGAATTTCCAGAAGAGGTGGCGTCCTATAGCTTTCCGTCCGATCATGCAATGGTCGGCTTGTTGTATTTATTCACGCTAGCCTATTTCCTAAGCGAAAGAGCCGGTGCCAAATCGATGCGCCTATTGATTTGGCTTGCCGCTGTACTGCTTGCGGTGCTCACGGCCTTATCGCAAGTGGCAAGCGGTACGCATTACCTGTCGGATGTATTGGCAGGGTTGTTTCTCGGCTATACCTTATTTGTCCTGGTGGCCATATGGTATGAAATGAGGGAGCGGCAATTCCGTAAGCGCAAGGATATGCGCACTGTCGAGCTGGAAGATATGGATAAGCGTTAAATTGGGCAATAAAAAACGAACGGAGAGTTTTTCTCCGTTCGTTTTTTCTATTGAGGACCCCCGAGTTTCTCTCTCTTTATTTTATACTTTGCCTGAAGCTGGCCGTTCATCGCCAAGCTGGTTCAGGCGGTCTGCGAAATTATCCGCTCTGCCGGACGAACCGCGCAGCACGTCTTGCATCGAATAGGCTTGCGATCCATGTTCTGCGAAGTCCAAGCCGGTTTCTTCCTCTTCGGCTGTCACGCGCAGCGGCGTCACGATGCTGATCAATAGAAGGGCGGCGCCGGTAGACAAGGAGGCCCAAGCGATGACGGCCAGTACGCCGACTGCCTGGATGCCGAGAATTTCAGCTCCTCCCCCGTAAAGCAATCCACCGTTAACATCGAAGAATCCAATCGCAAGAGTTCCCCAAATCCCTGCGATTCCGTGAACCGATACAGCCCCCACTGGATCGTCCACGCGAATTTTCGTATCCAATAGATGGACGGCTTCCGTCATGATGATGCCGGCGATCAAACCGATCAAGATCGCGCCGAGGAACGAGACATTGGCTGCGCCGGCAGTGATGCCGACAAGCCCTGCAAGTGCACCGTTCATCGTCAATGTGCCGTCAATGCGGCCGTAGCGGAAGCGGGTGTAAAGCGCCGTAGCCAAAACACCAGCGGATGCTGCGAGCAAAGTGTTGGCAATGACGGGCGGGACGAGCGCAGGGTCTGCCGCGAGCGTGCTGCCGCCGTTAAAGCCGAACCAGCCAAGCCACAGAATGAATACGCCGAGTGCTCCGAGCGGCAAGCTGTGGCCAGGAATCGTGTTGACGGTTTTGCCGGAATACTTCCCGAGGCGCGGCCCGATTTTCCAAGCCGCGATAAAGGCAGCGACAGCACCCGTCAAGTGGACGACAGTGGAGCCGGCGAAGTCGATAAAGCCGATTTCAGACAACCAGCCGCCTCCCCATACCCAGTGGCCGACAATCGGATAGATGATGGCTGTCATGGCAACGGTCAGCAGGATATAAGCGGTCAAGTGCATGCGTTCCGCGACGGCGCCCGAGATGATCGTGGCACAGGTGGCGGCGAAAACTGCTTGGAAGACGAAGAACCCGATATCCGTGACACCTGATAAAGCGAATCCTTCTGTGCCGATCAAGCCGAACGATGACGGCCCGAACATCAATGCATAGCCGACAATGAAATAAAGAATGGAGCCAAGTGAAATGGTGATCATGTTTTTCATCAAAATATTAAGGGTATTTTTAGAGCGAGTGAATCCTGTTTCAACCATGGCGAACCCGGCGTGCATAAAAAACACAAGCATGGCGCCGAGCATGACCCACAGCATATCAACTGAGCTTTGTACAGCTTCCATAATGATCTCCCCTTATCCAATCGCGACAGTGCCGCGTTCTTTTGTTCTGATTCGGATGGCTTCTTCTACAGGCAGGATGAAAATTTTCCCATCTCCGACTTCGCCTGTCGACGCATAGTCAAGCAAAGCTTGGATGATGTCTTCGACTTTTTCGTCTGAGACGACCATTTCCAGTTTCAGCTTAGGAGAAAACTCCATTCGGTAGGCATTCCCGCGGAACAAGCCGACGCGCCCTTCCTGTTTGCCGATTCCGGCGATCTCAGTTACGGTCAGCCCATCGATTCCTTCGAGAGCTAATGCTTGCCGGACATCGGCGAAAACAGAAGGGCGAATGATAGTCTCAATCTTTTTCATGCTTCTTCCTCCTCGTGTTAGGTTTTCTAACATGTATATCGTGTTAGGTTTGTTAACATATTAATCAATGTTTTCTGACAATGCAAGTGTTATTTTCTATTTATGTTAGGTTTTATTACGTGAAAACGATTACAAAAGGCGGTAATCAAGAGAAAATTATTTTTTTTACTTATTTAAAGGAAAAGGTGATGAGTATGTATAGAATTTCAGAAGAACTGGCTGAATTGGGGAAAAAGCGCATTGCGGATTTTGCTGTGGAAGGCTTTGTTTGGGGCAGCGGCCCGCAATCGCCGGCGTTGATGCTGGTCGGAGAAGCGCCAGGCGAGAATGAAGTGGAGACGGGCATTCCGTTTACGGGGCGTGCCGGAAAAGAATTGATGGCTTCATTGGAAGGAATCGGCCTTGAGCGGGAAGACGTCTATATCACCAGCGCTGTCAGAAGCCGCCCGTATAAATGGGGTGAAAAACGCACCCGGAGCGGTGAAGTGGTGAAGCGCAAGTACAACCGGGCCCCGAATAAAAAAGAAATCATCGCCCACGCCCCAATCCTTGATGAAGAAATTCGGGCGGTGAAGCCTCCGTTGATTGTGACGCTCGGAAATATCGGACTGCAGCGGCTCGTTGGGCGTGAAGCGAAGATCATGCAATTGCATGGAACGCTGATGGAAACGCCAATCCTGTATTGGGATGAAGATAGTGGCGCATTTCTAGAGACGCAGGAGAGCTATCATATTTTTCCGACCTTCCATCCGGCAAGTGTGTTCTATAACCCGGCAGTCCGCGAACATAAAAATGCGGATTGGGAAAAACTTGGGCGATTGCTGCGCAATGAAGTGCATGAATAATGGGAAATCTTTCTTTGTTAAAAAAAGTTGCACAAAGGAAACTTCTGGAGTAGAATAGCCTTATTCATTACTACTGGAAGGAAGTTGGCTTTATGGACAGTACGGTTTTATTCGCGCTTGGCTTGACGCTGTTTGCGGGGCTGGCAACCGGGATCGGCAGTCTGATCGCATTTTTTGCTTCGCGCACCAATACAAAGTTTTTGTCAGTGTCGCTCGGGTTCTCGGCCGGGGTCATGATTTATGTCTCCATGATCGAGATTTTCTTCAAAGCGAAAGATTCGCTGACGGCTGCTCAAGGAGAGACGGCAGGTTACTGGCTAACGCTCGCCGGCTTTTTCGGCGGCATGGTGTTCATGGCGGTACTTGACCGAATACTGCCACAGATGGGGAATCCCCATGAAGTGCGCACTGTAGAAGATATGGACGATGGCCCGACCAATGATGAATACGCGCGTCTCCGCAAGATGGGGATTTTCACGGCGCTGGCCATTGCCATCCACAATTTCCCTGAAGGCATCGCGACATTCATGTCAGCGATCCAAGACCCTGCCCTCGGCATCGCCATTGCAATTGCCGTGGCAATCCACAACATACCTGAAGGCATTGCGGTGTCGGTACCGATCTATTACGCGACGGGCAGCCGCAAGAAAGCGTTCCAATACAGTTTTCTCTCGGGGGTATCTGAACCGGTTGGCGCGATTGCCGCTTGGCTATTCTTGATGCCTTTCCTCAGTGATACTTTGTTTGGCATCATCTTCGCGGGCGTTGCAGGGATCATGGTGTTCATCTCGTTGGATGAATTATTGCCGGCAGCGAAGCGTTATGACGAAGCCCATTTATCGATTTATGGATTGGTTGCCGGAATGGCGGTCATGGCTCTCAGCCTCGTCCTTCTTGCGTAACTTGAAACTTCGCGCCTCCTTGACCGTATGAATGGTCAAGGAGGCGTTTTCAATGGAAGCCAAAAAAATCGAAGAAACTTATGGTCGAGTCTCAAAAGCACTTGGTTGGGCGGCAGACAAGCAAGTGTCGCTTGCTGTGACAATGATTTATTTGAGCCGCGGGCATGAATTCGATGAGGATGCACATCGCGAAGTTTCTCAACTCATTAAAAAGAAAGAAGGGTTCACATCGCCGCTGCGCGCACATCTCCATCACATTGTGACGGCATATCTGGTGCTCGGGGATGAGCCGGCGGAAGAAGGGCTGGCCAAGCTCAATATCAATCAACAGGCACTGAACGACAGCAAGTTCTGGAAGAGTGCCTATACATATCTCGCGAGCTTGATGATGGAATCTCCCGAACAAGCGGAACGGTCGAGGGAATTGTACAATGCGATGAAAACCTATCATCCATTCCTCACATCCAGTGAAGACATTCCATATGTCGCTTTGCTTTCGAATCGGGAAGGGGACGTCCGGGAACGCGCGGAAACGATGAACCGCTATTATAAAGAACTGCGGACTCAAGGGTTTTCAGCCGGCAATCATCTGCAATGGCTGAGCCAAGTGATGACCTTTGACTCGCCGGCGTTTCAAGCGGAAGTGGCGGGGCGTGTCGTGGCGATCCGTGATTTCTTGAAAGCAGAGCGCATCAAAGTGCGCGGGGAGCATTATCCCTTGCTCGGTTTTTTAGCTATCGCGAATGCGGACGGAGCGGCGCTGGCTGCTGTAGTGGAGACGGCCCGTGCACTGGAGGCATCGAAATTATTCCGCTGGTATGGGCAGTGGGTCTTGCCGTCAGCGGTCCAATTGACCATGACAGAATCGGTGGAGCTGCGGGAAAGTGAAGCGGCGGTATTTTCGGCTTCCGTGGAAATGCTTATGCAGGCGCAGCAGGCAGCGATGATGCTGGGGGTGAGCGCGGCAATCGCTTCTTCGAATAATTCGGGGAGCTGATCGCAAAGCTCTCAGTCATCCCTTGTCACTTCAAGTCTGTAACGGTATAGTTAGGGTGTAAAGAATAACATACAAGTGTCAAGACAAGGGGAAAGTATATGACAACTGTTACAGAAAAAAACACAAAATCTATATCACAACGAAAATTATTGGGTGTGGCGGGGCTCGGCTGGCTATTCGACGCAATGGATGTCGGGATCCTGGCATTCATTATTGCGGCACTTCATGAAGATTGGGGGCTTACTTCCCAGCAAATGGGCTGGATCGGCGGCGTCAATTCCATCGGCATGGCGGTCGGTGCATTCGTGTTCGGAATTTATGCCGACCGTATTGGGCGCAAGAAAATCTTCATCATTACCTTATTGCTGTTCTCACTAGCTAGCGGCATCTCGGCATTCACCACAACGCTTGCCGCTTTCTTGATTCTGCGTTTCTTTGTCGGCATGGGGCTTGGGGGAGAATTGCCGGTCGCCTCGACTTTGGTATCGGAAAGCGTCCCGGCAAAAGACCGTGGGCGAGTGGTAGTCCTGTTGGAGAGTTTCTGGGCTGCCGGCTGGTTGTTGGCTGCCATCATTTCTTACTTCATTATTCCGGCGTATGGCTGGCGGGTCGCGCTGTTGCTGACGGCATTGCCTGCATTTTACGCTTTGTACTTGCGCCTCAATTTGCCGGATTCGCCACAATTTACTGCCAAAAAGGATGTACTGCGCTCCGTTTCCACCAATATTCGTGAGGTTTGGTCAAAAACCTATCGGCGTCCAACAATGATGCTGTGGATCGTCTGGTTTACGGTAGTCTTTTCGTATTATGGGATGTTTCTGTGGCTGCCGAGTGTCATGGTGATGAAAGGGTTTCCGCTTATCCAAAGTTTCCAGTATGTATTGATCATGACGCTCGCGCAATTGCCGGGTTATTTTTCCGCTGCCTGGCTGATCGAACGTGTGGGCCGGAAGTTCGTGCTGGTGACTTATTTGATCGGGACAGCTGCTTCTGCATTGGCTTTCGGGAACGCAGACACCGTCACTGCGCTATTGGTATCGGGTGCATTCCTATCGTTCTTCAACCTCGGCGCTTGGGGAGCGCTCTACGCATATTCGCCTGAGCAGTATCCGACAGTTATCCGTGCGACGGGCACAGGGATGGCGGCGTCATTCGGCCGGATCGGCGGTATTCTCGGTCCGATTCTTGTCGGTTCGATGCTGACGGCGGGCTTCGGCATCAACGTCATTTTTGCGATTTTCTGTGTTTCGATTTTGATCGGCGCATCGGCGGTCGCCTTCCTTGGGACTGAGACGAAACAAATGGAATTGGAATGATGAAGCGCGGGCCGAATGAGGTCCGCGTTTTCGTTTTCTCTAAAGCGAAAAGAGGGAATGAGCCAAAAATAGCTAATAAGTAATAAAGAAATGAATTTAATGGAAACGAGTGTGGAGATATGGAGTGGAAATGGTACCAGGAGATTAGCGAATATATGGAAAAAGCACGGCCGCTGCTTGAAAAAAGGGAAGACCTATACAGTTTGTTTCTCGGTGTGCTTGGCCAGATTGAACAGAGACGTTATGAAACCTTTTTTTTAGGACTCGCGGAAGACGCGCAAGGAATTGCAGCATTGGCTTTGATGACGCCTCCCCACCCGTTGCAATGGATTGTCTGTCGTGAAGGTGCGAATGTGGAAGCGTTGGCGGCGAATGAATTCCGCAATGCGGAAATTGGTGTTTCCGGGGTCATCGGGGACAAAGAGAGCGCTGAAAGATTTGCGGAAGCGTGGGGAGGCCCTGTAGAAATCGCAATGGACCAAGGATTGTACCGGATCGACGCAGTGCAGAAGAAATTGCCGAAAATCCCTGGCACCTGGCGAGTGGCGAACCGGCTTGATGCTCCGTTGCTTGTCGATTGGTATCAATTATTCGGTGAAGATACCGGCATCGGCAATCCGTCGCAAGAGGAGGCGGAAGAAAAAATCGCCGACTTCATTTCACGTAAAGAGGTATTTCTTTGGGAAGATGGAGGGCGTGCGGTATCCTGCATGAAAAAAGCGCGGCCATCCAAGCACGGCATCACCGTTTCATTCGTCTTTACGCCCAAAGAGTTGCGAAAAAAAGGCTATGCACGGACGCTTGTGGCCGAAATTACGGAAGAGCTGCTGAATGAGTATGATTTTGCTATGCTTTATACAGACTTGGCAAATGGCACTTCCAATAAGATTTACCAGGAAATCGGCTATGAACAAATCGCGAATCCGGTACACTTGAAATTTGGGCAGCCGGAACGGGAGTAAAGCCCTGTGTATAAGGGTATAGAAAAACGACCAAATGAAAGGGGGCGAAGCGAATGATCCGCTTTGACAAAGTCACGAAACGGTATCCGGACGGTACGGAAGCGTTGAAAGACGTTACGGTTGATTTGCCCGCCCGCCAGCTGACCGCCATTATTGGCCCCAGTGGTTGCGGGAAAACAACCTTAATGAAAATGGTAAACAAGCTGGAAAATCCGACGGCGGGCGCCATATACATAGACGATGAGCCGATCACCGGCATGGACGAGGTGAAGTTAAGGCGGTCGATCGGCTATGTCATTCAGCGCATTGGCTTATTTCCGCATATGACCATCGCCGACAATGTCTCGTTAGTTCCGAAGCTGTTGAATTGGCCCGCTGATAAAACCGACGCACGCTCGAAAGAACTGCTGCAATTAGTCGGGTTGGACCCCGCTGTCTTCATGGATCGCTATCCATTGGAATTGAGCGGCGGCCAGCAGCAGCGTGTCGGCGTTGTTCGGGCACTTGCGGGTGATCCGAACATCGTGCTGATGGATGAGCCGTTTTCGGCGCTCGACCCGAGCAGCCGTGAACAATTGCAGGACGAGCTGCGCCATTTACAGCAAGAAATCCATAAAACGATCATTTTCGTCACCCATGATATGGATGAGGCCTTGAAAATCGCCGATACGATTGTCGTGATGAAAGATGGGCAAGTTGAACAGGTCGGGACGCCGCAGCAATTAATCGATGAGCCCGCCAATGAATTTGTGCGGAACTTTATCGGCACTGAACGCATCAACCAAAAACGTTCATTTGGAGACAGGCGTCTGAAGGAATTCGCGTTTCTCTTCGATGGGGACTGGGCAGGGGAAGCGGAGCGGGCAGATGCCAAATTGTCTGTCAGCGACGCGTACCAGCTATTGGAGCAAAGCGGCAAACCGCGCCTTGCTGTAGTCGATGAAGGAACACTAGTCGGCTTTGCCGGAGAGCGTGAATTATTGAGAGCTGCCCTCCATGTTGAAAAGGAGGCGACTGCATGAATGCATTTTTCGATACACTGGTAAGCCGCCAGGACATGATTCAAGATGCCTTTATTGAACATATCTATTTATCCTTTGTCGCTGTAGCCATCGGCATCGCAATCGCTTTGCCTACGGGTATTATGATTGCCCGCTACCGGCGCTTTGCCGAACCGATCATCGGAATTACCGCTATCTTCCAGACGATACCAAGTCTAGCTTTATTTGGGTTTTTAGTGCCGGTTCTTGGCATCGGTTCTCCGACTGCTTTAATTGCACTGATCATCTACGCGTTATTGCCGATTTTGCGCAATACTTACGCCGGCATTGTCGGAGTCGATGGGTCCACGATTGAAGCAGGGCGTGGAATGGGCATGACGAGAACGCAGATTCTGCGTCAAATTGAATTGCCGTTGGCGCTGCCGTTCATCATGGCAGGCATTCGCACCGCGACGGTTTTGACAGTCGGCATCGCGACGCTCGCGACTTTTGTAGGTGCTGGAGGCCTTGGCGATATCATCTACCGAGGGCTGCAATCGTATAATAATTCGCTGGTGCTTGCAGGTGCATTGCCGGTTGCCTTATTGGCGATCGGGTTTGATTTGATTTTGAAATGGATTGAAAAACGCGCCACGCCAAAAGGATTGAAAGCTTAAATTGTGTTCCTAGGGTGTGAAGTGAAGCCGTAATATGAATGAGGAAATAGGCTCTAAACGGGCCGAAAAGGGGGAAACATCAATGAAAAAAACAGCATTTGGCGTATTGCTCGGCACATCTGCGATTCTTGCTGCTTGCAGCGGCGGCGCAGAGTCGGAACCTATCGTCATCGGGGGCAAGCCGTGGACAGAACAGTATATCCTGCCGCATATTCTAGGACAGTATATCGAAGCAAATTCGGATTATAGCGTGGAATACGAAGAAGGGCTTGGGGAAGTGTCGATCTTGACACCAGCACTTGAGCAAGGCGATATCGACCTGTACGTCGAATACACGGGAACCGGCCTGAAAGATGTATTGAAGCGCGAATCGACGCCAGGACAATCATCTGAAGAAGTATTGGAAGAAGTGCGAGCGGGCTATGAAGAAGAACTTGATGCTACATGGCTCGAACCGCTCGGATTTGAAAATGGCTATACCTTGGCCTACGCTAAAGATTACGATGCGGAAACCTATTCAGACCTTGCGGAAATCTCGCAATCGGAAGACATGACCTTCGGAGCGCCGCATCCGTTTTATGAGCGGCAAGGAGACGGCTACGATGATATGGTCGCGACTTATCCGTTCGAGTTTTCAGCGACTGAAAGCTTCGACCCGGCCATTATGTATGAAGCGGTCCAAAACGGTGATGTCGACGTCATCCCGGCTTTCACTACAGACAGCCGTATCGACTTGTTCGACTTAGAGACGACAGAAGACGACCAGTCGTTCTTCCCGAAATACGACGCTGTACCGGTCGTCCGGATGGAAACGCTCGAAGAATATCCGGAGCTTGAGGGCTTGTTGAATGAGCTCGCCGGGCAAATCACGGAAGAAGAGATGCTCGCGATGAATTCGCGCGTGGATGTGGACCAAGAAATCCCGAACGAAGTAGCGCGTGACTTCCTAATTGAAAAAGGCTTGATCGAAGAATGATGAAAACCTCTGCGGCATATTGCTGCAGAGGTTTTTTTAGTTGTGCGGAAGTTCCGGTGGCGGTTTTTCGTGTAGTAATCCATAAGGGATTCTTGTACAATAAACGAAGGTGAGTGAATAGTCATTCAATTCAGCTTAATATAATGAAAGCGATTTCAAATTAGGGGTGATTATGAATGAAAGAAGTAGTTATCGTTGAAGGTGTCCGGTCGTCAATTGGCAGGCGCAAAGGGCAATTCCGGGAGATGCGCCCGGACGAATTGGCAGCTGTCGTGCTGGAAGAGTTGGTGAGCCGTGCGGGAGTCGATAAAGGCATGGTGGAAGACGTCATTCTCGGCTGCGTTTCTCAATCGGGTGAGCAAGGCGGCAATATCGCCAGAACGGCGGCATTGATTGCCGGATTCCCGGACTTTGTGCCGGGTGTCACCATCGACCGCCAATGCGGATCGAGCCAGCAAGCTGTTCATTTCGGTGCGCAGGCGATTCTTTCAGGTGATATGGACATTGTCATTGCAGGCGGTGTGGAAAGCATGACGCGCGTCCCGATGTTCTCCAATATGCAAGGCGCAAAGCCGAGTAAAAAACTGACCGATCAATACGAAATCATCAATCAAGGCTTGTCAGCAGAGCGCATTGCCGAAAAATGGGGGTTCAGCCGCCAGCAATTGGATGCTTATGCAGTAAAGAGCCACGAACGTGCACAAAAAGCGATCGATAGGGGGCTTTACGACAAGGAAATCGTCTCAGTTGATGTACCGGACGAGCAAGGCGGTTTCCAGCAAGTCACGACAGATGAAGGACCCAGACCTGGGACGACCGAAGAAGTGCTCGCCGGCTTAAAGCCAGCATTCGATGAACAAGGTGTCATCACAGCAGGCAACGCCAGTCAAATGAGCGACGGGGCGTCCGCCGTCTTGTTGATGTCGAAAGAAAAAGCCGGCGAACTCGGATTGAAACCGAAAGCGCGCATCATTGCCCGCACAGTGGTCGGCTCGGATCCGACTTTGATGCTGACGGGGCCCATCGCCGCGACGAAAAAAGTGCTGGAGAAAGCCGGGCTGTCAATCGAAGATATCGACCGCTATGAAGTGAATGAAGCATTTGCGCCTGTTCCGCTCGCGTGGCTATCGGATATCGGGGGAGATCCGGACAAGCTCAATGTCAACGGCGGCGCCATCGCACTCGGGCATCCTCTAGGTGCGACCGGCACAAAATTATTGGTGTCGCTTGTGCATGAACTCGAACGCTCTGGCAGCCGCTACGGCTTGCTGGCGATTTGCGAAGGCATGGGAATGGCCAATGCAACGATCATTGAACGAATGAGTTAATTAGATAAAGACGTAGCTAAAGGGGAGAATGAAATGGATTTTTCAAATGTGACAGCTATCGTCACGGGCGGCGCATCAGGTCTTGGTGAAGCGACAGTGCGCCATATCGCAGAAAACGGCGGGCGGGCGATCATCTTTGATTTGAACGAAGCGCGTGCGCAACAGGTGATAGCCGATTTTAGCAAAGGGCAAGTCGGTTACTTCGAAACGGATGTGACAAACGCACTGGAAGTGGAGGGAAATGTAAAAAAGGCAGTCGATCAGCTTGGCTCTGTCAATCTCCTGGTCAATTGCGCAGGCATTGGCACACCCGGAAAAGTCGTATCGAAAGGGCAGCCGCTTGCGCTCGAGCGTTTCGAACAAGTCATCCAAGTCAATTTGGTCGGCAGTTTCAACGTCTTGCGCGCTGTAGCGGCGGCTATGCAAAAGAACGTGTCGAATGAAGGCGGCGAACGCGGTGTCATCATCTCGACCGCATCCGTTGCCGCATTTGAAGGGCAGATCGGGCAAGCGGCCTATAGCGCATCAAAAGGCGGCATTGTCTCGATGACCTTGCCGATTGCGCGTGAATTGGCGCGTGACGGCATCCGCGTCATGGCCATTGCGCCGGGTCTCATGAAAACGCCGATGTTCGACGGCTTGCCGGAATCCGCCATCGCTTCGCTTTCTGCGACCGTGCCATTTCCGGCGCGTCTCGGGCATCCTGCTGAATACGCAAAATTGGTCGAGAGCATTGTTGAAAATCCATTATTGAATGGCGAAGTGATCCGCTTGGACGGCGCAATCCGCATGCAGCCGAAATAAAGTAAGAAAAAGGGGATGGGAGAAATGGCAAGATACCGCTTTGAAGAAGAAGAGCATACAATGTTCCGTAAATCCTTGCGCAAGTTTTTGGAAAAAGAAGCGGTGCCGCAATACGATCAATGGGAAAAAGACCGCCTGATCCCGAAATCGTTCTGGAGGCAGCTTGGCGATATGGGCTTTTTATGCCCTCAAGTCGAAGAACAGTACGGCGGGCTTGGCCTTGATTTCCGCTACGGCGTCATTATCGGTGAAGAAATGGAGCGAGTGGGGGCGAGCTTGACGGGTGTCGGGCTGCATAATGATATTACCGTGCCTTATATTGAAGCATATGGAACAGAGCAACAGAAACAGGATTGGCTGCCGGGTTGTATCAGCGGCGAATACATCACTGCGATTGCGATGACGGAACCAGGTGCTGGGTCAGACCTCGCCAATATTTCCGCCACGGCTGTAAAAGACGGCGACTATTATATCGTCAACGGCCAGAAAACCTTTATTACCAACGGCATCAATTCGACGCATGTGCTGGTTGTCGTCAAGACCGACCTGAAAGCGGAACCGAAGCATAAAGGCATTTCCTTGTTGATGGTCGAAGAAGGGACGCCTGGGTTTACGAAAGGGCGCAAGCTTGATAAAGTCGGGCTTCATGCGCAAGATACGTCTGAACTGTATTTCGAGGATTGCAAAGTCCCGGCCGCCAACCTGGTCGGCGAAGAAAACAAAGGCTTTACATACTTGATGGAAAAATTGCAGCAGGAGCGGCTCGTCGTGGCGCTTGCCGCGCAAATCGCATCGGAAGATATGCTGGAGATGACAATGGATTATGTGAAATCACGCAAAGCATTCGGCAAGCCGATCAGCGCATTCCAGAACACCCAATTCAAACTAGTCGAAATGGCGACCGAAATCGAACTCGGCAAAGCGTTTCTCGAATCCTTAATCGAAGAGCATATGGCCGGAAAAGACGTCGTCTCGAAAGTGTCGATGGCAAAATACTGGCTGACGGAAACGGCGAAGAAAATCTCGGGCGAATGCATGCAATTACACGGCGGCTACGGGTATATGGAAGAATACAAAATCGCCCGGCGCTACCGCGACATTCCAGTCGCAGCAATTTATGCCGGTTCGAATGAAATCATGAAAACCATCATCGCCAAACGGATGGGCCTCTAGATAGAAAGAACTTGACGGGCGCCTGTGTTCTGGACGAGGCGTATTGCATGCCTGTACGCTGCTTGTGTAAACCGGTCCAGAGGTCGTCCAAATCGAACCTCCCGCTGGTGATCCGTCAAGGTGTAAAGAGAAGTTGGAGTTTGTCACTTGACAGAATATACAAAACCTTTTAGTATGAAGGACAACTTGTTGGTAGCGGCAAGTCTATTCGAGAGAAGAGTTAGCAGAGGCGAGAACAGAAGAGTTTAAATCGAGGATTGAGACGAGTAGGCAGTGGCGTCTATTTAGAGAGTCAGCGGGTGGTGGAAGCTGATTAGAAGCGCTGTGCGAATGGACTTATGAGAGCCAGCCGGAAAGCGGAAGCGAGTATGGCGGACGTATCCCTGCGTTAAAGGGAAGGGCTTAAGAAGCCTGTTTGAGTGAGTGCAAAATGCATTAATGCGTGGTGGTACCGCGGTTAAAACCGTCCCCGCAACCGGAATAGACTCCCGGTTGCGGGGATTTTTGCATTTAAAAACGAGACGAGGAGAGATTGAGATGAGCAGAGCAGAGAATATGAATGAACATACAATGAAACAGCGAGCATTGAAATTATTGGAAGGGCGTATGGACCGCCAGCAGATGAAAAATTTCTTGAATGAATTGCACGAAAAAGGCGAGACGGCTGATGAATTGGTCGGCATGGTCCTGGCAATGCGTGAGAAAGCAGTGAAGCTTCCGGAAATGGCAGGCGAGCTGGTGGATGTTTGCGGAACCGGCGGCGACAAATCCTTTAGCTTCAATATCAGCACATTGACGGCTTTCGTCTTGGCGGGCTGCGGCATGAGCGTCGCAAAGCACGGCAACCGAAGCGTTTCCAGCAAAACGGGCAGCTCTGATTTATTGGAAGAGATCGGGATTTCCACCCAATTGGCTGTAGAGGAACTGCCGGCACTCGTCGAACAGACAGGCATCGCCTTTTTGTTCGCGCCAGCGATCCATCCGGCACTCGGTGGCTTGCGCGAAGTGCGCAAGGAAATCGGCACGCCGACCATTTTCAACTTGGTCGGCCCGCTGGCGAATCCTTTGCCGATCGCCATCCAAATGAGCGGCGTCTATCGCCCGGACATGATGGAACCGATGGCCGATGCCTTGATGCGTCTTGGCAGAAAGCGCGGGGCGATTGTCCACGGGGCAGGCGGGCTGGATGAATTATCTCTTGCTGGAACTAACCAATTGATCGTCTTTGACGAACAAGGCAAGCGCAGCATGACGGTCCATCCTCACGAAGTTGGGCTTGAAACCGCGCCGATCGAGGCGATTCGCGGCGGCGATTCGAAGCGCAATGCAGAGATCTTCAAAGAAGTCATCGGCGGAACGCCGAGCGCTTATTTGGACACGGTAGCATTGAACGCGGGAACGGTCCTTTATGTGAGCGGCCGTGCCGCAAGCATTTCAGAAGGCGTGCATCAGGCGCGCAAATCCATTATTTCAGGAGAAACGGCGCGTGTGTATGAATTGCACCGCCTAGCATCGGGGGTGCTCGTATGACCATATTGGACAAAATCATGGAAACCAAACGGCAGGAAATCACTGCCTATGAAAATAGTTATCCTAAAACCGAGCAGTATCCGGATAAACCGAAACTTATCGACACATTGCGGAAAAGTCGCGGCGTCATTTCGGAGATCAAACGCGCATCGCCGTCGAAAGGCGACATCCGCATGGAAGTGGACGTTGTCGAACAAGCCCGTCAATACGAAGGGGCTGGCGCAGCTGCCATTTCCGTATTGACGGATGAGCAATATTTTAAAGGCTCCATCGAAGATTTGAAGAAAGTGGCACGAGTGGTTTCGGTGCCGGTGTTGTGCAAAGATTTTATGGTCAGCGAAATCCAGATTGAACGGGCGAAAGCGGCTGGAGCAACGATCATTCTATTGATTGTCGCTGCGCTTAAAGACGAGGAGCTCGAACGGTTATTCCGCTATGCGGATTCGCTCGGCTTGGAAATCCTCGTGGAAGTGCACGATGCGGCAGAGTTGGAAAAAGCGGTCGCGATCGGAGCGCAATTGATCGGCGTCAATAACCGCAATTTGAAAACTTTTGAAGTGTCACTGGAACGGACGGCGGAATTGGCTGAGAAATTTACATTCGGCAGCGGTTCGGTGCTAATCAGCGAGAGTGGCATGAACGATACGGCGGATGCGCACAAAGCATATGAACTCGGCGCACAAGGCGTGCTGGTCGGGGAAGCGTTGATGCGTTCGGAAGATCCGGCAAGCTGGATTCGCCAGGCAACAGGACAGGAGGCAGCGCAATGACACGTGTTAAAATCTGTGGATTGATGGAAGAGCAACACGTTAAAGCCGCATCACAAGCGGATGCAATCGGATTTGTCTTTGCCCCAAGCAAACGGCGTGTATCGGTCGAACGGGCGCAAGAGTTATCGCGTCTCGCAAACAATGGCATGCAGCGGATCGGCGTCTTCGTCAACGCTTCATACGAAGAGATCGAAAACGCCGTCAAAACGGTACCGTTGACGATGGTGCAATTGCACGGCGATGAACCAGACGAATTGATACGGCGCATCGAAGTGCCGGTCATTCAAGCCTTCTCGATCCGCACACCGGATGATGTAGAGAAATTGAACAACTCGATTGCGGATTATATATTGGTCGATGCGCCAGGCACTGACTACCGAGGAGGCAGCGGGCATGTGTTTGATTGGAGCCTCCTGGAAAATGTAGACTTGGATCATAGCCGCCTTATTTTAGCAGGTGGATTAAATAAAGAGAATGTTCAAGCGGCTATCAGCCAAACTGCTCCGTTCATGGTCGATGTGTCGAGCGGCGTAGAAACGGATGGCCGAAAAGATAAAGTGAAAATCCAGCAATTCATACTACAGGCAAAGGGTGATTCGATGGAGAGAACACAGGAGAAGACGATAGATCCAGTAGGTTTTTTCGGGCGCTACGGCGGTCAATTTGTACCGGAAACTTTGATGAAAGCAGTCAAAGAGTTGGAAGCGGCTTATGAAGATGCCAAAAACGACGATGAGTTCCAAAAGGAGTATCACCATTACCTGAAAGAATATGTCGGGCGTGAACAGCCGCTGACCTTTGCGGCGCGCATGACAGAAGCGTGGGGCGGCCCGAAAATTTATTTGAAGCGCGAGGATTTGAACCATACCGGCGCCCATAAAGTGAACAATGCCATTGGCCAAGCGCTGCTCGCACAGCGAATGGGCAAACGTAAAATCGTTGCCGAAACCGGAGCTGGCCAACACGGCGTGGCAACGGCAACCATTTGCGCCTTGTTCGATTTGGATTGTGTCGTGTTCATGGGCGAAGAAGACATCAAACGCCAGCAGCTCAATGTGTTCCGCATGAAATTATTGGGTGCGCGCGTCGAAAGTGTCACAAAAGGCAGCGGAACGCTTAAAGATGCGGTCAATGAAGCGCTGCGCTATTGGGTCACCAATGTTGAAGACACTCATTACTTGATCGGCTCAGCTCTTGGGCCGCATCCATTCCCGACGATGGTGCGCGATTTCCAAAGCGTCATCGGCAAGGAGACGAAGCGGCAGATCCTTGAGAAAGAAGGGCGCTTGCCGGATGCGATTGTGGCATGTGTCGGGGGCGGATCCAATGCTATCGGCATGTTCCACCCGTTTATTGAAGATGCATCGGTCCGCTTGATCGGCGCAGAAGCGGCTGGAGACGGCGTGGATACTGAACGCCATGCGGCTACTTTGACTAAAGGATCGGAAGGCGTGCTGCACGGGGCGATGATGAAGATCTTGCAAGACGACGCTGGGCAAGTGCAGGAAGCCCATTCGATTTCTGCAGGGCTCGATTACCCGGGCATCGGTCCGGAACACGCTCACCTTGCGGATAACGGGCGGGTGACGTATGAAGCGATCACCGATGACGAAGCGCTCGCATCGGTCATTGAAATGTCGCGCCTTGAAGGCATCATTCCGGCGTTGGAATCTGCCCATGCAATAGCGGAAGCGAAAAAACAAGCGCAGTCGATGACGGCGGATGAAGTGCTCGTCATTTGCGTATCCGGCAGAGGCGATAAGGATATGGCGACATACGCCGAAAAATTGGAGGGGCTGTCATGAAACGATTAGCAGAACTGAAACAAGCAGGACATAAAGCCTTTGTCGCCTATATCATGGCAGGCGACGGCGGAATTGAAAAACTCGGTGAGCAGATCCAGTATCTGCAAGAGCGCGGGGTGACGGCGATTGAAGTCGGCATTCCGTTTTCGGATCCGGTCGCTGACGGCCCGACGATCGAAGCGGCGGGGAACCGTGCGCTTTCTGAAGGCATCACACTGGAAAAAGTGCTCGATGAGATGCAGCGCTTTGACTTCGAAGTAAAAGTGCCGCTCATCATCATGACGTATTTAAATCCGGTCATTCGCTTCGGTGCGGAGCGCTTTACACAGGAAGCGAAAAAAGCGGGGGCATCAGGAGTCATCATTCCGGACTTGCCGTTCGAGCATCGCCAATTGATTGAACCGTTCGCGAAACAGCAGGAACTCGTACTGATTCAGCTCGTCACCTTGACGACCATCGAGAGCCGCCTGGAAGAAATCCTCAAGCAGGCGGAAGGATTCGTTTATGCGGTAACCGTGACTGGCATTACCGGAAGCCGTGATGAGTTGGCGGAAGAAGTCGGCGCCTTCACACGAAAAGTGCGGGAATTGAGCCCTGTCCCCGTCTATGCAGGATTCGGTATCTCGAAAGAAAGCCATGTCGATAGGCTGCGTGATGATGTCGATGGCTTCATTGTCGGCAGCGCGATTGTCCAGGCATTCCACGAAGGCCGCATTGAAGATATCGAACCCTTGATCGATGCAGTGACTGCCCCTCATTCGGTATAATGCCGTTAGGAGGGATTAGCATGTTTGAGCCGTTGGATGCGAATTATTTTGAAGCGCCGACACTTGATTTGTCGCGCGACTTATTAGGTAAGATCCTGGTCCATGAACTGCCCGGCGGAATTGTCGCTGGGAAGATCGTCGAGACCGAAGCATATATGGGGGCGGAAGACCGGGCGGCGCATAGCTTCGGCAATCGCCGCACCAAGCGTACAGAAGTGATGTTTGGCAGATCCGGCCTTGTGTATACGTATCAAATGCACACCCATACATTGTTGAATGTCGTCAGCGGGCCGGAAGAAACGCCGCGCGCCATCTTAATCCGTGCAGTCGAGCCGGTCGAAGGCGTCGAATTCATGGCGGAGCGCAGAGGGCTGCATATGCCGATGAAGCAATGGACAAGCGGGCCAGGCAAGCTGACGAAAGCGATGGGTATCACGATGAACTATAATGGCCATCACTTCACTGAACGCCCGCTTTATATTGCAGAGGGCGAAGCGGTGCATGCGGTGTCGGCAGGGCCTCGCGTCGGCATCGGGAATTCACAGGAAGCGGTCCATTATCCGTACCGCTTCTGGGAAACGGAAAACCCGTTTGTCTCGAAATTCCGTCCGTAATCCGGATGTTTAAGCTTTCCAATTCGTGGAATACTGAAAGGGAGCACATAAACAGAAGGAGTGAAGGAAAGTGGCAAAAATTGCAACGTTAATTACAGATATGTTCGAAGATGTGGAGTATACAGGACCGGCAAAAGCGTTTAACGAAGCGGGCCATGAACTGATCAATATCGAAAAGGAAGCAGGCAAGAAAGTGACCGGCAAGCAAGGCGAAGCCGTTGTCACAATCGATAAAGGCATTGACGACGTGAACCCGGACGAATTCGATGCACTGCTATTGCCAGGCGGATTTTCGCCGGACCAATTGCGCGCTGACGATCGTTTCGTGACCTTCACGAAAGCGTTTATGGATTCGAAGAAACCAGTCTTCGCAATCTGCCACGGGCCGCAGCTATTGATTACGGCGAAAGCTTTGGAAGGCCGCAAAGCGACAGGCTTCAAATCGATCCAAGTCGATATGGAATACGCTGGCGCAACTGTTGTGGATGAAGAAGTGGCTGTATGCCAAGACCAATTGGTAACAAGCCGCCAGCCGGATGATATCCCGGCGTTCAACCGCGAGTCACTGAAATTGCTTGAAAACAAATAAGGAACTATCCAAACCGCTCCCTTTACCGGGGGCGGTTTTTACGTGTCGAAAATTGTTCGGAAATCGAAATGCACTCTTGCATACATAAGTAATTGCTTATATAATAAACCCATTGCCAAAAAGAGGTGACTGAAATGGACTACAAACAAATGGAACAGAGCTTGAAAGCGGTAAGCGACGAAAACCGCATGCTAATTTTGAAATACTTATCGAAGGAGGCATTGTGCATCTGTGAATTTACGGAGCTGCTGGATATGTCGCAGCCGGCCATCAGCCAGCATATGCGCAAACTCAAGCAGGCAGGATGGATTTGTGAAGAAAAGCGCGGGCGCTGGACAATCTGGTCGCTCAATGAAAAGCATCGGCTTTATGAGGTGTTGTCCTCGCTTCTAGCGATGCTGCCGGAACCTGAGCGGACAGTGGAATCGCTCGTTGCGGAAGGCAAGAAAGTGAATTGCAATTAAGGGGTTGGAACTGAAATGGATGTTTGGTTAGCGAGTATTATTTTTCTGGTGACATTGCTGTTTGTCATCTGGCAGCCGCGTGGTTTGTCGATCGGCTGGTCGGCCATTGCGGGGGCAGTTGTCGCCTTGATATTCGGCGTCGTTGACTTCGGCGACGTGTGGGACGTAACGGGGATCGTATGGAATGCGACATTAACTTTTGTCGCTTTGATCATCATTTCCTTGATTTTGGATGAGATTGGATTTTTTGAATGGGCGGCATTACATATGGCGCGTTTCGCCAAAGGCAGCGGCTTGCGCATGTTTTTCCTCGTTACGCTTCTTGGGGCGGTCGTAGCGGCGCTTTTTGCCAATGATGGCGCGGCGCTAATTCTGACGCCGATCGTTCTTGCGATGGTAAGGGCCTTGAAATTCCGCGATACGATGATTTTGCCGTTTATCATGGCATCTGGCTTTATTGCTGATACGGCCTCCTTGCCGTTTGTTATCAGTAACTTGGTCAATATCGTTTCAGCTGATTTCTTCGGCATCGGCTTTACGGAATACGCATTACATATGGTGGTTCCGAACTTATTCAGCATACTGGCAAGCATGCTTGTGCTGTACTTATTCTTTAAAAAAGACATCCCGGGCCGTTTTGACCCTGGGGTTTTGAAAAAACCGGATACTGCGATCAAAGATATCCGCATTTTCCGCCTGTCTTGGGTGGTTCTTGGGGTCTTGCTGATCGGCTACTTCATGAGCGAGTCGCTTGAGATCCCGGTTTCCTTGATTGCCGGCTCTATCGCAATTATTTTCCTGGCGATTGCACGCAATAGCAAGCACGTCGAAACGATGACGGTGCTAAAAGGCGCACCATGGGCGATCGTTTTCTTCTCAATCGGCATGTACGTCGTTGTTTACGGATTGCGCAATGTCGGCTTGACTTCGGTTCTCGCCCAGGCGATTGAATGGACAGCGGGGCACGGCCTGTATGCGGCGACGATCGGCATGGGCTTTATCGCAGCAATCCTGTCGTCCGGCATGAACAATATGCCGACAGTCATGATCAATGCCTTAGCCATCGCTGAGACGAATACGAACGGCGTCATGCGCGACGCTTTGATTTATGCCAATGTCATCGGATCCGACCTCGGCCCGAAAATCACGCCAATCGGTTCGCTTGCGACACTTTTATGGCTTCATGTATTGAAGACGAAAGGCGTCGAAATCAGCTGGGGATATTATTTCAAAGTCGGCATCATCCTCACCGTCCCGACTTTGTTCATCACCTTGACCGGGCTTTATTTATGGTTAACGGTGTTGAATTAATCAACACAACGAAAAATGCCCGCCATTCAAAAGTGAATGGCGGGCATTTTTAAATTTTGGCTTAGTCCAAAAACTTGGCCAAGTAGATTTCGTCGTGTTCTTTGCCGTCGATGATGAGTGAGCGGCGGCGTGTGCCTTCTGCTTCGAACCCGGCTTTTTCATAAAGCTTGCGGGCACGCTCGTTGGCTTCGAGGACCGTCAATTCCAGGCGGGAGATGCCTTTTTGCTTGGCCCAGTCTTCCGCTTTTTCGAGGAGCGATTTGGCGATGCCTTTGCCTTGTGCTTCCTTCAGAAGGCCGAGGGCTAATGCTGCCCGGTGTTGTGCCCGCTTCGCTTCATTGCCGATGACCATCAAATAGCCGACGTGCTTGCCATTCAAGATGGCGATGATAATAGCGGAATGGCCACTTTGTTTCCACTCGATGATTTGCTTGCGGACACGCTGCGTGGAAAGCGAGCGCTCGTCCTTGCCGTAAAGCATGAAATCGGATTCCGCCTCTACGGCTTTTTGGAGCAAGGCCAGCGACCGGGCATCCCCGTGTTCAGCGGTGCGGATCAATAAAATATCTTTGTCTTCGGCCTCTTTACTGGCTGCTGTGTTCTTGGCATCCGCTTTTTCGAAGACGACATAACGGTCGGGTTCGACTTCCGCAACGCGGTAACCGGAATCCATCCAGGCGTGGAAATGTTTTGCAGGGGGCTTCGACTTTTTCCACCAGCTTTTGTTCAAGTAAGCGGCGTTGGGCAAGTTCTGGCCCATGATTTGCTCGATTTCCGAAAAGGTCAAACGGATGTTGGAATTCGTTGCGGATTGAAAATAATGGGACAAGGGAATGTATTTCTTTTCCAATAATATAGTCACTGGCACCTCTTCCTTCCAAAAATATAGGATTAGTTAGTAATATAATACCATTCAAATGTGCTAAAGTACACACTAAACTTTAAGAATACTGATAATTCTAAAATTATTTCCGTATTTAGTTGGTGAAATGCTGGGTAACACTAGGTTTTCAGTCGCAGATTTTTTATGGAGAGGAAATTTGTGATAGAATAATCTCAGAAACTACACAAGCCAGGAGGCCATTATTCATGTCAAATGTTTTTGTACTAGGTCATAAAAATCCGGACACCGATTCGATCTGTTCGGCAATCGCTTATGCCCATCTGAAAAAAGAGCTCGGAATGGACGCTGAAGCCATTCGCCTCGGTGAACCGAACAATGAAACGCTTTTTGCGCTCGACCATTTCAAAGCCTCGAATCCCCGCTTGGTGAAACGCGCTTCAGACGAAGTGAAGCAAGTCATTCTTGTTGATCACAACGAGCGCCAGCAAAGCATCGACGATATCGATGAAGTCCAAGTGATCGAAGTAATCGACCATCACCGGATTGCTAATTTCGAAACAACCGATCCGCTTTATTTCCGCGCAGAACCTGTGGGATGCACAGCGACGATTTTATTGAAGCTTTATAAAGAACATGCAGTCGAAGTGCCGGCTGATATTGCCGGGTTGATGCTATCAGCCATCATTTCGGATTCATTGCTATTCAAATCCCCGACCTGCACCGATCAGGACATTCAAGCAGCGAAAGAACTGGCAGAGATCGCCGGTGTCGATTCACAAGAGTACGGTCTTGCCTTGTTGAAAGCCGGCGCCGATTTAAGCAATAAAACACTGGAAGATTTGATTTCACTCGATTCCAAGGAATTCGAAGCAGGCGACCATCGTTTTGAAGTGGCGCAAGTCAACGCCATCGATGTAGCGGAAGTACTGGAGCGCCAGGCGGAATTGGAAGTATTGATCAGCAACACAGTTACCGCCAAAGGCTTGGACCTTTTCGTCTTCGCTGTCACGGACATCCTGAACAATAACTCGGAAGCGATTGTCCTTGGACGCCGCGCAGACATCATCGAATCTGCCTTTCAGTCAAGCGTCGTCAACAACCGCGTGATTTTGCCGGGCGTTGTCTCAAGAAAAAAACAAATCGTTCCGGTCATTACTGAAGCTTTAAGCTGATTCCCTATGGGAGTCAGTTTTTTTGTGCTGGGAATTATTTTCAAGCAAAAAAATTGTGGCGTATCTATGTCATTGCTATAGTAAGTGGCGAGGTGAATAGTTATGAAAATTGAAGTTTGGTCAGATTACGTTTGCCCATTCTGTTATATAGGAAAGCGCACATTGGAACAAGCACTCGTACGCTCAGGCTATGAGAGCCAAGCGGAGATCACATTTAAAGCATACGAATTGGATCCACAAGCGCCAGTGGACTCCAGCAGATTTGCCTACGAACACTTGGCGGAAAAGATGGGGCAAAGCCTCGAACGGGCAAAAGAAATGACAGCTGGGGTTGCACAACAGGCAAAAGCGTTTGATTTGCATTATGATGTGGAGAACATGCCCCACGCTAATACCTTTTCTGCGCACCGACTCGTCAAATGGGCTGCCACACAAGGCGAGGAACATCAACTGACCGAGCTATTGATGCACCATTACTTCGAAAAAGCGCATAATATCAGCAATGCGGAGACCTTGCTGTCGATTGTTGAAAAAGCAGGGCTTGATCGCGAACAGGCAGCGGAAGTTCTCGATTCGGATCAATTCCAGGGCGAGGTCGAGCGCGACATCCAAGAGGCCGGGCAAATCGGTGTACAAGGCGTCCCGTTTTTCGTGGTTAACCGAAAGTATGCAATTTCTGGCGCGCAGCCGCTTGAAGCGTTCATTGAGGCATTAGAACAAATCGCTGAAGAAGAAGGTTTGCGCCCGGCATTGAAGCCGATTGGAAAAGCGAAAACAAGCTTTTGCACAGGAGATTCCTGCGACGGCGAATAAGCCAAGCAAGCGCGTTGACTTTGTATCTCGAATTACTTATAATTAAAAAGTCTCGAATTAAAGAATAATATTAATAGTATAAAGGAGTTTTACAAGTGGAAAACATTTTAGTCGTAAAAGCCAATAACCGTCCGGCTTCTGAGGGCGTTTCAAGTAAAATGCACGAAGTATTCATGGAGAACTTAAAGACAGATGCAGAGGTCAATACATTTGACGTATTCGCAGAAGACATGCCGTATTTCGGACAGGATTTCTTCGATGCCATGCAAAAATCCGCACAAGCGGAAGAATTGACTGACCTAGAGCAGCGCATCTTGACGGCAGCCAACAAAGCGATGGACGCATTCATGGACGCTGATGTAGTCGTTTTCGCATTCCCATTGTGGAATAAAACAATTCCTGCAGCCTTGCAAACATTCATCGACTATGTCTACCGTGCAGGCATGACCTTCAAGTACACAGAAGAAGGCCCGGTTGGCTTGGTTCCAGAGAAGAAAGTCATCATCTTGAACGCACGAGGCGGCGTCTACTCGACACCGGAAATGGCACCTAGTGAGATGAGCGTTAACTACATCCGTGCCATCATGAACTTCTTCGGCATCACAGATATCGAGGAAGTCATCATTGAAGGACACAATATGTATCCTGACCGTGCTGAGCAAATCATCGCAGACGGCATGGAACGCGTAAAAGAAACAGCTAATACACTTTCTAAAGTAAACGCATAATGACTGGAAGGACGGAAACGCTTCGGCGATTCCGTCTTTTTTTTTGCTTAAAATTGCCGGGACTGAGCTTTTCCAATCAAATGGATCGATTCAACTTTTTTTTATGCATTTATTTGCTCAACTTTCGCTGTGCTCAAGCCTCGGACATTCGTTTGCTCCCACATCTGCGAGGCAGATGCGTCGCAAATAAATGAACTCAGCTGCCCTCTATAACATTTATTTGCTCGACTTTCGCTGTGCTCAAGCCTCGCAAACGAATGTCCGAGGCATGCCTCGTGCATTCGTTGGTTAATGATTTCCACATAGGGGTAGACAGTCAATAAGCAAAACATTCAATAAAGGAGGGGCAGCATGTCTCAAAGTGAACAGCAAAGCCGTATTCCCGAATCGAAGGAGTCTTTTTGGAGAGCGTACAAGGAATTGCCGGATTACCCGGCATTTACCGGCAATAAGTCCACGGAAGTTGCAGTAGTAGGGGCTGGCATCGCCGGTGTCATCACCGCGTATCTATTGGCGAAGGAAGGAAAGAAAGTGACACTTCTTGATGCCGGTAAATTGATTGATGGCGTCACGGGCTATACAACTGCGAAAATTTCAGCTCAGCACGGCCTGTATTACGCGCCGCTGATCAAGCTCGTTGGGGAAAAACAAGCGCAGCTTTATTACGAAGCCAATATGGACGGATTGAAATTCATTGAAGAAACAGCAAAAGAGTTGAACATCGATTGCGATTTCTCGCATCAGGATGCATTTATCTATTCGACAAAAGATTCCACGGTGAAGTTATTGGAGAAAGAAGCGGAAGCGTACCAGCAGCTTGGCATCGATGGCGGGCTTGCGCGCAAGGAGTCGGAACTGCCATTTCCTGTGACGGAGGCGCTCGTCATGCGCAACCAGGCCCAATTCCATCCGGTGAAATTCCTGACCGGCCTCGTAAAAGAACTGGAGAAAATGGGTGTGGACATTCATGAACAAAGCCGCGCCATGAAAATCCTAAGCAAAAAAGACCCAGTGATCCAAACGGAAAACTTATCTCATTTGTCCTGCGACAAAGTAGTGGTCGCCACGCATTATCCGTTCAACGATTTTGACGGCATGTATTTCTCGAGACTGTCTGTCAACCGCTCTTATGCCATTGCTGTCCGGACCGAAGGCAAGATTCCTGAAGGCATGTACATCAGTGCCGACAGCCCATCCCGCTCTATCCGCTTTACGCCAGGTGAAGACGGAGAAAAACTCTTGTTGCTTGGCGGCGATGGCCATGCCACAGGCCAGAGTTCAGTCGAGACGATGGAGCATTACGAGAATTTGGCGAAGTTCGGTGAAGATTATTTTGCTGCAGAGGAAATTCCGTATCGCTGGTCATCCCAGGATATGACGACTTTGGATAAAATCCCTTATGTCGGTACGATCACCGCTGGATATGAAAATATTCTCGTCGCGACCGGATTCCATAAATGGGGGATGGCGAACGGCGCCATTGCCGGGCGGATTTTGACCGACCAAATCGTCGGGCGCGACAACCCATACGCTGCGCTATTCGATCCGACGCGGCCGAAAGTGAAAACGGCCGATGCGGCAAGCTTCTTGAAGGACAATGCATCGGTGGCGAAAGAACTGGTCAGCGGCAAACTGAAAAAAGCCTCCAAGACAATCGACGACCTGGAAAAAGGGCAGGGCGGCCTTGTCAAAGTGGACGGCAAAAAAGCGGGCGGCTACCGCGATGAATACGGCCAAGTGCATCTCGTCAAACCGACCTGTACGCATATGGGCTGTGACGTGGCATGGAACGATGCCGAAACTTCATGGGATTGCCCGTGTCATGGTTCCCGCTTCTCGCATACCGGGGAAGTATTGGAAGGGCCTGCCGTGAAACCGTTGAAGAAATTGGAAGGCGGCATATAAAACGTAGAAAAAAAGAAGCAGCGGCGGCTGCTTCTTTTTTTATGCTTATGCTGGGTTCGCTTGGATTTCCAAGTTCAATTTGATGTCTTCGCCGACAAGCACGCCGCCTGTTTCAAGCGCTTGGTTCCATGTCAAACCGAAATCTTTGCGGTTGATTTTGCCGTTGACGTTGTATGCAACGACTTCGACGCCCCAAGGGTTGGTGGCTTTGCCGCCGTATTCCGCTTCGAACTTCGCTGGGCGGGTCACGCCTTTGATCGTCAAATCACCTTCAAGCTCGTATTCGTCATCGTCTTTTTTGCGGATATCGGTTGCGTTGAACGTAATGTAGGGATGCTGTTCAGCGTCAAAGAAATCTGCAGAGCGCAAATGGTTGTCGCGGTCTTCGTTATTGGTGTCAATGCTTGTCACATCGATTTTGAAATCGATCAATGCATTTTCCAGATTGTTTTCATCTGCTTCCACCTGTGCTTCATAAGAAGCGAAAGAGCCTTTCACTTTCGAGATCATCATGTGTTTCACGGAAAATCCGATTTCTGAATGCGCTTGGTCTACTGTCCATTTTTTCATGAGTAATTCCTCCAATTTCGTATGTGTTAGCCTTACTATAATCAATTAATATCTCGAAGTCAATAGGTTTTAATTAAAATAGTTTTAATTAAAGATAAAATTTATTTGGACTTTAGTCCTTAACAAGGCGATATCACTTGTCAAAACATGATGAAAAATGGATACTATTAAGAGCGAAAAGTTTAGAAGGGATTTGCTTGGAATGATGAAAGAAACTTGGTTGACAGATTTGCGCCGTTTTGTGGCGGAAGATCATGTCAAAATGGACGAGCCTTTGCATTTGCATACATTGACTAAAATGGGCGGGCCGGCCGATATATTTGTAGCACCGACAACTGAAGATGAAGTGGCTTATACTGTAAAATACGCATATGATAATGACATCCCGCTATTAATGCTTGGGAATGGCTCCAATATGGTTGTCCGCGACGGTGGCGTCCGTGGAATCGTGCTGACGTTCAAAAAGCTCGACGGCATCATGATTAATGGAACAACGGTCATCGCACAAGGTGGTGCCGACATTAAGACCGTATCCCGCGCAGCAGCGGACAGCCAATTGACTGGCTTGGAATTCGCCTGTGGCATCCCCGGTTCGATCGGCGGCGCAATGGCGATGAATGCCGGCGCATATGGCGGCGAGATTCAAGATGTTATCGTCCAGGCGACGGTCTTGACAAAAGAAGGGGAAAAGCTTGTCTTGACGAAAGACGAGTTGGAACTCGGCTACCGGAAAAGTATCATCACGAAAAAAGGGTTTTATGTCCTTGCTTCCGAGTTTGGCCTTGAAATTGGCGAGCAGCGGTTCATCGACGCGAAAATGGACGAATTGACGTTCCAGCGCGAAAGCAAGCAGCCGCTTGAATTTCCTTCTGCAGGAAGTGTCTTCAAACGCCCGCCGGGTAATTTTGCTGGCAAGTTGATCCAGGAAAGCGGCTTGCAGGGCAAGGGATTCGGTGGTGCGGAAGTTTCGACAAAACATGCCGGATTTATCGTCAATAAAAACAACGCGACCGCCAATGACTACATTCAAACGATTGAAATGGTGAAAAAAGCGGTGTTCGAAAAATTCGGCATCGATTTGGAGCTTGAAGTAAAAATCGTCGGCGAAGAAATGGCTTGATTTAAACTAGCGGCACTCCTTTAGACGGAGTGCCGCTTTTTTAAGTAGGGCCATTATTATGGTATAATGAATTCAAAGTAATTTGCGGAGTGGGTGGTCAATATACAGAGCTTTAGTGTAGACGGTATAATCTTGATCGGCGGGATCTTCCTCCTTGCTGGCGTTTTAATGACGAAAGTATCTGCTCGCGCCGGCGTTCCCTCGCTCGTTTTGTTTATGTTCCTCGGCATGGTGTTAGGCAGTGATGTTTCAGGCCTCATCTACTTCTCCAACGCAGAAATTGCCCAGATGGTCGGAATTGTTGCCCTCATTATTATCCTCTTCGAAGGCGGTTTGCAAACCCAGTGGAAGCATATCCGCCCGGTTCTTGGCGGTTCGATCGTCCTGGCGACGCTTGGGGTTTTGATCACGACAGGCATTGTGGCTGTCGCAGCGTATTATGTTTTTGATTTGACTTGGCTGCAGGCTTTGCTGCTTGGTTCCATCGTCGGTTCGACGGATGCCGCAGCGGTATTTTCCGTTCTCGCAGGCCAAAACATCAAAGCCAAAATCTCCTCAACGCTCGAAGCGGAGTCAGGAACGAACGACCCGATGGCGATGTTTTTGACCATCGCTTTCGTGCAATTAATCATGATCCCAGATTCATCGGTCTGGACGATGCTCGGCAGCTTCCTGCTTCAAATGGGGCTTGGCTTGGTCCTGGGATTGGCACTTGGATTTTTCGCGTCATGGACCATCAACCGGATTCGGCTGGATGCATCTGGACTTTACGCGGTGCTTGCCGCTGGTTTTGCGATTTTCATCTATAGCTTTACGGCCGTCCTCGGAGGCAGCGGGCTGCTTGCGGTTTACTTGGCAGCGCTTGTGATCGGGACGCGCGATTTGACGCATAGCTATTCCATCGTCTCTTTCCATGAAGGATTCGCTTGGCTCATGCAGATCGTCATGTTCGTCATTCTCGGCCTGCTCGTCTTTCCGAGCCAATTGGCGGACTGGGAACTGATCTGGAAAGGGCTTGTGTTATCGTTCGTGTTGATTTTTGTAGCACGCCCGATTGCCGTCTTCATCAGTACGGCATTCTTCGATTACGATGTGAAAGAAAAGCTGTTCATGTCGTGGGCAGGGCTGCGTGGAGCGGTGCCGATCGTTCTGGCAACGTTCCCGATGCTCGCGGGCATGGAAAACAGCATCCTGTTTTTCAATATCGTTTCGTTCATCGTGCTGACGTCTGCGTTGCTGCAAGGTTCGACCATCGCGTTTTTTGCCGAGAAACTCGGATTGAACGGGCGCCCGGTTCCAAAGCGAATCCATTCCCTGGAATTGGTGTCGATGGACCGTGCCAATGCAGAAATGCTTGAAGTCGAACTATCGGAGAAATCGCCTTTTGCTGGCCAGTTGGTACAGACGATCGGCCTTCCGAACCAGACCTTGATCAGTGCCATTATCCGTTCCGGCAAGCTCGTCATGCCAACTGGAACAACGCGTCTCAGAAAAGGGGATGTGCTGTATGTCCTTACTGAAAAGAAACAAGTGCCGAAAGTGAAACTGGTACTTGGAGAAGAAGATTTCGTCAACTAAGCTTGCCTCTGCGGCAGGCTTTTTTTGATGCTGAGGAAGGATTTTCCACTGCGCCAGTCGAATGAAAAGCAAAAAGGGGGATCCAATGATGAAAAAGAAAAAATGGGGGAAATGGCTATTGATTGCATTCGGGTCGCTGCTCGTATTGGCAGCCGTTGCAGTTATTTTTGCAAACGTTTACATATCGAAGTCGAAACCGGTTATTGAAGGTGAGGTGGCTGTTGGGGTGCTGGAAGAGCGCGTGACGGTCGTGCGGGATGATATCGGCGTGCCGCATATCCAAGCACAAAGTGATGCAGACTTGTACCGGGCGCAGGGCTATGTGCAGGCGCAAGACCGCTTATTCCAAATGGATTTATCAAGGCGGCAAGCGAGCGGACGCTTGGCTGAAGTAATCGGCGAAGCAGCCATTGATACCGATAAACACTTCCGCACCTTCAGCTTGCGCCGTGCCGGAGAAGCATCTTGGGAGGGCTACGGGGACGAAGCGAAGCAAGTGCTCGAATGGTATGCGGAAGGCGTCAACGCGTATATCGAAGAAGCCAAAGAAGAAGGGCGCCTGAGCTATGAGTTTGCGCTGCTTGGCTATGAACCCGAACCATGGACGCCGGTCGATTCTTTGGCAATCGGCAAATTCATGGCCTATGATCTTGGCGGCCATTGGAATTCGCTCGCTGTTCGGCATTGGGCGTTGAATGAATTCCCGGAAGATAAAGCGCGCGAATTGTTCATACGCTATCCGGAAGAGGCGCCGGCGATTTTGGCAGCGAACAAAAAACAGCCGGTCGTAGTCGCAGGAGCTTTCGATCCATCAGTCATTCCGCCAGAATTCAACGGCAGCAATAACTGGGTCGTTTCAGGCGATAAGACGGAAAGCGGGCTGCCGCTACTAGCAGACGATCCGCATCTCGGGCTCAGCACGCCATCCATTTGGTACCAGATGCATTTGGAGTCGCCGGAACAAAATGTCAGCGGCGTCATTTTCGCAGGTATTCCGGGAATCATTCTCGGGCATAACGAACAGATTGCATGGGGGGTGACGAATGTCGGGCCGGATGTCCAGGATCTGTATATCGAAACGCCGAACCCTGACGATCCGACACAGTTCCGTTATGAAGGGCAATGGGAACAAGCGGAGGTGCTAGAAGAGCCGATAAAGGTAAAGGATGGGGAGACAGTTGATTTCGAAGTGCTCGTCACGCGCCACGGGCCTATCGTATCGCCGGTCTTGTATGAAGAAGAAGAGTCTTCCGCTATTTTTTCTATGCAGTGGACAGCGCTTGAGCCGACACTCGAACTGCAGGCCGTGTTGAATTTTAATAAAGCGGAGAACTGGGAACAATTCGAAACGGCCTTGGAAGATTTCCAGGCGCCTGCACAGAATTTCGTATTCGCGTCGACTGACGGCACCATTGCGTACAAAGCGAACGGGCGCATTCCGATCCGCAAACAAGGCGATGGGCAATTGCCGGTGCCGGGTGATTCTGCTGAATATGGCTGGGATGGCTATGTGCCGTTCGATGAATTGCCGCGTTCGGTCAATCCGGAATCCGGCTTTATCGCGACCGCTAATAACCAAGTCATAGATGATAGCTATCCGTACCATATCACGGATTTCTGGGCGCAGCCTTATCGCTATGAGCGCATCGCGGAAGTGCTCGATGAAAACGATAAACTGACTGCGGAAGACATGATGGCTTTGCAGATGGACCAGAAAAATCTATACGCTGCAGAATTTCTTGAAGGAATGATGGCGGAAGTCGAAAAAACGACAGATGAACACGAAGAATTGTTCAAGATGCTGCGGGAATGGGACCAAGTCGACAGTGCAGGGCAAGCAGCGCCTTTCGTGTTCCATACATGGATGCGCCAATTGCCGGACACCTTATTCGAAGAACAATTTCCTGAAGATGTCTACGATATGCTGTCAGGCAAAAACCATATCACTGACGCTATGTTGCGCCAAGCTTTTGAAGGAGACGAGGGCGCATGGGTCCGTGAATATGGCGGCACAGGGAAATGGCTCGCTGATTCGCTCGATTTTGCTCTCGATGATATCGAAGCTGAACAAGGCAGCGATCCGCAAGACTGGGAATGGGGCGAATACCATCAGTTGACCTTCCCGCATCCTGTCGCGGGGGCCTCACCAATTCTCGAACAGTTCTTGAATCCGGACAAGGTGCCAGTGGGCGGCTCGAATATTACCGTTCAGGCAGCGGCCTTCAATGATGATGGTGATGTCGATCACGGGGCATCTTGGCGTTTTGTGGCCGACCTTGCCGATTTATCGAAAGCCTATCACATTGTGGGGCCAGGACTGAGCGGCCACGTGAAGTCCGACTTTTTCCATAATCAAGTCGACAAATGGGCGCAAGGCGAGTTTCATGAAACCCGCATCGAAGGCGATATGGAAGGAGCCGAATTAACGCTCATTCCTGAATAAGGTATACTGGAGAAAAACATTCGGGGGATTTTATGAAAAACATATTGGCTGTAGGGTTCGGCGGCATGGCCGGATCGCTTCTCCGCACGGCTGTGTTTCAATTCGCCGGGGCTGGGCTGGGCTTATGGCTTGTGAACATTATCGGAAGCTTCATCATCGGCATCGCAGCGGCCCGGTTGGTGAAGCGTTCGGCGGGAACGCGGCTGTTCGTCTCGACCGGCCTGATTGGTTCGTTCACAAGTTTTTCGGCCTTTTCAGCGGATTGGTTCCGCCTGCTTGAATCGTCCTTATTAACAGGCATCATGTATGCGCTTGGCATGACGGCCGCATCAATTGTTGCAGCGGCTTTGGGGTTGTTAGCGGGGCGCAAGGGGGTGGCCAAATGATCAGCATCGCGATATTCGGCTTTCTCGGGGCCGTTGCCCGTTATCTCTGTTATATGGCAGTGGAAAACCGTGCGCGCCAGCCGAAGCTTGCGACTTGGTTCGTCAACAGTGCCGGCTCGCTCATCATCGGTGCATGCCTCGGGGCAGGTGTGCCGGCAGCTTCCGGAATCTTCGGGTTTCTCGGCGCGTTCACGACATTTTCGACAATGGCGCTCGACAGTGTGAAGGATTTTGAAGACGGCCATTGGAAGCGGGGCATCTTTTATATTTCAGCGACCCTTGTTTCCGGCCTAGTGCTGTTTGCTGTCGGCTATTCAATTGCTTCTACGTAAAAAAACCGTTCCGCTGAAATAGCGGGACGGTTTTTTGTGTTGTGTTTTTATTCGAACTGGCCTTTTTCAACGACGCGTCCCATGCGCCCGGCAGTGGTCTCGGCATGGAACAGCGATTGATAGACCGCTTCTTCCGTTGATTCGATCACCCCTTGGAACAGCGAAGCCATCACGTCGTGGTCATCGCGCAATACCCGCAAATCAGTAAAAGGAGATTGCTGCTGGTGGGGAATGGTATAGGCGGTGGAGAAGGCGATGATGATGTCTCCTGAGCCGTTATGTACATGCGTGCCAGTTCGGCCGAGCCCGATCGCCGCACGTTTGGCGAGCCGTTTCAGCTGGCGGCTATCGAGCGGTGCATCGGTGGCGATTACGATGATGACAGATCCGTCCGGGCGCTGTTCCGGTGCGCCTTCCGGCAGCCAATTGGCGATGGCGATTTCTTCTTTGCGCCCGAAATTGGTCAAAACGAATGCGCCGGCCGTGAACTGTTCATCCCCGTATTCCACAGTGCGTGAAGAAGAGCCGATGCCGCCCTTGACGCCATAGCAAATCATCCCTTTTCCGGCACCGACAGCCCCTTGCGTAAAGTCAGCGGAAGCTGTGCGAATCGCCTCGGCAGCATGAAGAGGTTCGACCGCCATCCGCCGCATCGAATTCAAATAGCTGTCATTGCATTCGCCGACAACCACATTCAACGAGCTGGTCGAATCGCCGATGGCAGGATTTTCCGCAAGCATATAGTCCATCGTTCCTTGCAGCACCGCTGCTACGCTGAAAGTATTCGTCAGCATGATTGGGGATTCGATCACGCCAAGTTCATCGACTTGGATGAGTCCGGCGGTTTTGCCGAAGCCATTCAATACAAACGAGGCAGCAGGCGTTTTTCGTTCGAACCAGTTGCCGGCATGCGGCAGGATCGCCGTGACGCCGGTGCAGACTGACTCTTCATCATTGATCTTTTCGTCGAGTGTGATATGGCCGACTTTGACGCCTGGGACATCGGCGATGGAATTGCGTTTTCCTTTATGCATCATGATCCCCATTTCTGTTTTTCTGCATGACAACAGATACTTGCCCCGAGCTTGACAAAATGGGTGGGGTTGAACAGCGCTGCTGATTGCAGTTCTTCTTTATTTGATAACCAACACCGGCACTTTAACGCGCTTGGCTACTTTGTGGCTAACGCTGCCTAGCACGAATTCCTGAACGGGATTCAAGCCGCGGCTGCCGATGATGACGATATCGTATGGGTGTTCGTTGGCGTGGGAGACGATGGCCGGACCAGGTGCCCCGTGGACAATGACGCTTTTTACACGTATACCTGCTTGGCGAAAAATATCTTCGAACGGTGCCATATATTCGCGGGCAGCTGTAGCTATTTGCTCGCTTGTGAGCCCGCGATTACTTTCCCTTTCGGATTTTCCGTAATCGACCGCACAAATAATTGTTACTTGTGCCAAAGGCGTTCCTTTAACGAGTTGAATCGCATGTCGTGCGGCGCGTTTTGAATGATCGGATCCATCGATGGCAACCAATACGTGTTGGTACATAATTCGTCTCTCCTGTTCTATGATGTCGTTATTTTTATTAGTATAGCATTTACTGAATTACGAACGGGAGGCTGCATTTTTCATTCAAACAACGGTTTGACTGTTAGAGTCAATCAACGTATACTGAAATCAATCAAATGAAGGTTTGAATGAAGGGTGTGAACAGGATGAAAGAGATGTGCGATATTACAAAAGTCCATCCCGAAGCGGTCGATCGGGTGCAGCAGCATATGGTGGAGCTTGATGGCGTTTCGGCTTTGTTCAAAGCATTGGCAGATGAAACGCGCTTGAAGATTGCTTATGCGCTGACGATCGAGCCGGAAATGTGCGTCTGCGACATTGCCGCAGTGATCGGCTCATCGACAGCGACAGCATCCCACCATTTGCGGTATTTACGCGAACGGGATTTGGCGAAATCCGAACGCAAAGGCAAGCAGATTTATTATTCCTTGGCGGATGACCATGTGCGTCAGCTTGTGACCATCGCGAATGAACATGCGAAAGAAGGTGTTTCAGTTGAGCAAAACCTATCGTCTTGAAAATTTATCGTGTACAAGCTGTGCTGCGAAATTCGAACAGAATATCCGCAATCTGCCGGCAACGAAACACGTTGAACTGAACTTCGGCGCATCCAAACTGCGGGTCGATGGCAATGTGTCGATCGAAGAATTGGAAAAAGCGGGCGCCTTCGACCATATCCGCGTCTATCCGGAAAAACAACGCGTGGCCCATGTGCCATTTTATAAACGACGCCAGACGGTCGAAACGGCCATTTCGTTCGTCTTTCTCATCGCCGGCATCATCGCTTCATTCCAGCTTGGCGAGGCGCATCCATGGTCAATCGGCTTATTCGGCGCATCGATGCTGATCGGCGGCTATCGAATGTTTTCCACTGGAGCGAAAAATCTCAGTCGCTTGGAGTTCGATATGAAAACATTGATGACCATCGCGATTATCGGCGCTGTGATCATCGGCGAGTGGCGGGAAGGTGCAGTCGTCGTGTTCTTATTCGCCATCAGCGAAGCGCTGGAATCGTTCTCGATGAACAAAGCGCGCCAATCGATCCGTTCGCTCATGGACCTTGCTCCATCACGGGCATTGATCCAACGCGATGGCGAATTGATTGAATTGGAAACGGAAGACATCCGTATCGGCGATGTATTGATCGTCAAGCCCGGTCAAAAAATCGCCATGGATGGCACAGTGTTGCGCGGTGAATCGGCTGTCAACCAGGCGGCGATCACCGGTGAATCGATCCCTGCCACCAAACAGCCGGGAGATGAAGTGTTTGCCGGCACGATGAATGAAGAAGGCGCATTGGAAGTAACCGTCACAAAACGTGTGGAAGATACGACCATCGCAAAAATTATCCATCTGGTGGAAGAAGCGCAGGCGGAAAAAGCGCCATCGCAGCAATTTGTCGACCGTTTCGCGAAATATTACACGCCGGCAATTATTGCTGTCGCATTTTTGGTTGCGCTCGTTCCGGGATTTGTTACGGGAAATTGGGAGCTGTGGGTGTACCAAGGCCTGGCCGTGCTCGTTGTCGGCTGCCCATGCGCGCTCGTGGTATCGACGCCTGTCGCGATTGTCACGGCAATTGGCAATGCGGCAAGACAGGGTGTACTTATTAAAGGCGGTATCCATTTAGAAGAAACAGGGCGCCTACAGGCTATCGCGTTCGACAAAACCGGCACCTTGACGAAAGGTTATCCGGAAATGACCGATGTGTTGCCGGAAGAAGGTTATACGCCTGAGGAAGTGGTTAAGCTCGCGGCGTCCGTCGAAGCCTTATCACAGCATCCGCTCGCCCGTGCCATCACGAAACAAGCGCCCGAACTATACCCATCCGAACGTTTCCAGTCCTTGACCGGTAAAGGTGTGCATGCAGAAATCGGCGGCACGCGCATCCGTGTCGGCAGCTTAAAATGGGCTGAGGAGCACGGGTTCCATGCACCGCCAGCCGCTTATCGCCTGCAGGAAAGCGGAAAATCCGCGATGGCGGTATTTTCCAGCAAGCATTTATTCGGGGTAATCGGCGTTGCGGACGCCATTCGAGAAGAAAGCCCGGCGATTATCGAGCGCTTGAAGGAGATCGGTGTCAGTCGCACGATCATGCTGACAGGGGATCACCCGGCAACAGCTAAAGCCATTGCTGCGGAAATCGGTGTGACGGATATCCGTGCCGGATTGATGCCTGAAGATAAATTAGCAGCTGTTAAGGAGCTGCAGTCAAAATATGGACGCGTGGCGATGGTCGGCGACGGCATCAACGACGCACCGGCACTCGCGGCGTCCGATATCGGCATAGCCATGGGCGGGGCCGGAACGGACGCAGCGCTCGAGACAGCGGATATCGCCTTGATGGCGGATGATTTGGAGAAACTTCCATATACTATTCGACTAAGCAGAAAAACTTTGCGTATAATAAAGGAAAATATCATCTTTGCACTGGCACTGAAAATCTTGGCTCTGCTCTTGATCATTCCAGGCTGGCTCACGTTATGGATCGCAATCTTTGCGGATATGGGAGCTACGCTATTGGTCATCTTGAATGCATTGCGCTTGGTGAAAGTCCAGAAGTAAGAGGCGTTTGGAGGTTGCGATTTGAAGTTAACAGAATGGACCATGGAAGAGCACGAGAAATTGATCGAGTTTATGACGACCAACTCATGGCCTTATCATGGCCACGAACACCCGGTGCGCGCCTTGATCGAAAAGACGATCGTAGAAGGCGGCTATAAATCGGATCAGGTCAAGACCTTTTGGATTGAAAACGACGAAGGCGAACAAGTGGGCCTGGTGAAAATCTTTGACCTGCAGGATGAGATTCCGCTGTTCGATTTGCGGATCGCCGATTCCTACCGCGGGCAGGGCTATGGCCCGAAAGCGCTGCGCATGATCGCCGATTTCGTCTTTTCCTTGCCGGAGAAGAAAATCCGCCTGGAAGGCCATACGCGCCACGATAATTTTGCGATGCGCAAAGCGTTCGAACGAACTGGTTTCGTGAAGGAAGCGCATTTACGCCAAGCGTGGTTTTCGCCGAAACAAAACCGTTATCACGACGCGGTAACTTACGGTATGACTCGCGAAGACTGGGAAGCTGGCGTAACGACGCCAGTCATGTGGGATGACGCAGTCAAAGCGCCGGCAGATCCCCCTTTCAATCCGTTGTTACTGGAGTTTCCAGAAACATTTGAATCAGAGCGTTTAGTGATCCGTGCGCCAAAAAGAGAAGATGCCGTGCTTAGTTTTGAAGCGGTGCGCCACTCATTGGAGGCATTGCGCCCGTGGATGCCGTTTGCGCAACACGAGCCGAATCTCGCGGAAATGACGGCGAATTTGATTCAAGCAGAAACAGATTTCATGTTGCGCAAAGACCTGCGGTTGCATTTCTTCGATAAGAACAGCGGGCAGTTCATCGGTTCGAGCGGCTTGCACCGCATCGACTGGGAAGTGCGCAAATTCGAAATCGGCTATTGGGTGGACAGCCGTTTTGAAGGAAAAGGCTATGTAACGGAAGCGGTAGAGCGCATCACGCGTTTTGCGTTCGAAGAGTTGCAAGCGAACCGCGTCGAAATCCGCTGCGACCCGGACAATGTCCGGAGCCGCGCAGTAGCGGAGCGTCTTGGCTTTGAACTCGAAGGCATATTGCGCAAGGATAGCCTGTCGAGACATGACGGCAAGATCCGCGATACATGCGTCTATGCGAAAGTGAGAGCATAAAAAAACCCCGGGAAGGCAGATCGCTCTGCTTTCCCGGGGTTTTTTAGGGTCCGGTGTTTATCTAAACACCTTTCCTGCCTGTCACTAAGTTAACGATCAAGACGATTGCCGCGATGATCAAAAGAATGTGAATAAGTCCGCCTGCTACGTCTAATAAGAATCCGATCACCCATACCGCAAGAATTACTACCAAAATAATCCAAAGAATACGTCCCATGTTCTCCACCTGCCTTTCAGTTTCATCTATCTTTTGTGTTATATCTATCACTACCCTGAGCGAAAATGCGCTAAACCTTTCGCCATCCGTTCCATGCCGTTTTTATGAATGTTGGAAAATTGCCTTTATTCGGCGCTTTGGAAAGCATGCAGCAAGCGCCTGTGCTCAGTTGTTCACAAGGCGGCAGTATAGTAAACTGAACATAGCGACGCGAGGGAGGAACGGAATTTGCCTACTCCAAGTATGGAAGACCATATTGAAATCATTTATTCATTAATAGAGCAAAAAGGATACGCGCGCGTCTCGGATATCGCCGAGGCGCTATCGGTGTTGCCGTCATCCGTGACGAAGATGGTGCAAAAACTCGATAAGGACGGCTACTTGATCTACGAACGCTACCGGGGGCTGATGCTGACGCCTAAGGGGCAGAAACTCGGCAAGCGCTTGCTGCAGCGCCATGACCTGCTTGAGCAATTTTTGCGGCTGATTGGTGTGGATGAAGATAAAATCTACGGCGATGTAGAAGGAATCGAGCATCATTTGAGCTGGAATTCCATCGACCGCATCGCTGATCTGGTCCAGTTGCTTGAAGAAGATAAAGGCGTAGCGGAAAAATTGAAGAAGTTAAGCAACGAGCAAAAAAACAGCTAACCCAAATAGAGGAGGTATGCAGCATGGCTTTGCATCCAGGATTGAAAGCATTATTGCACATTAAAGACCGTTCCACATCCCAGTGGATCTTATCGGATGGTTCAGGGGACGAAGTGACGATGAACGCATCAGAAATTGAAGAAGGGCAAGAGGTCGGTGAGGAGATTGAAGTCTTCTTGTACCGCAACCGGCAAGGTGGCATCTCTGCCACACCGATGATCCCGCATATTTTGCCGAGTGAATACGGCTGGGCGAAAGTATTGAAAATTTCTCCGCGCGAAGGCGCAGTCGTCGATATCGGCACGACACGCGAAGTTTACGTCCTACCGGCTGACTTGCCGCCGGTGCAGGAGTTATGGCCGGCGCAGGGCGACCATATTTTCATGACGCTTCGGACAGACCGCTATGGTGATCTTTACGGGCGCCTGGCGACAGAAGAAAAGGTGCTGGAACTTTACGAGCGGGCGCCTGCTGAAGTTTATAACAAAGATTTGAAAGCACGCGCTTACCGCTTGCTGCCAGTCGGTTCATTCATGTTATCGGTGCCAGAAAACTATCGTGTCTTCGTCCATGAATCAGAGCGTGAAGCAGAACCGCGCCTCGGCGAAGAAAAAACGGTGCGCATCATCGATGTGAAAGACGACGGCACGCTCAACGGGTCTCTTTTGCCGCGCAAACAGGAACGCCTATCGGACGATGCGGAAGAAATTTTGCGCTACCTGGAAAATGCAGGCGGCCAAATGCCTTTTACCGATAAATCGTCGCCCGATGAAATCATGGAAATGTTCGGCATGAGCAAAGCCGCATTCAAGCGTGCACTCGGCAGGCTTTACAAAGAACGCCGCATCGTGCAAGAAGACGGTTGGACAAAATTGCTTGGCTAAGGAACTTTTCTGCCTCAAATGCGTACTAATATTTGAAGAAAGGGGCAAAAAAACATGAAAAAAATAATGATACTTGCCACATTAATGATGGCTTTCGCATTGGCTTTTGCCGGTGCGGCATCCGCAAATGTCGGAATAAATGAGAAATTTGGCTTGCCAATCGTCGTTTACGGAGGCGATTTATCCGCAGATGAAAAGGCGCAAGTTGCTGAAAGCCTGGACGTTGCTGGAGAAGCGGAAGTGGAAGAAATTGAAGTAACCGGGCAGGACCTAGTCACATACATTACGGACGGGGACGCGCGGGCACGCATGTATTCTTCTGCTAAAATCACCCGCACAGAAGAAGGTGAAGGGCTGGTCATTGAAATCGCCACGCCGGATAATATCACCCAAGTGACAACGGATATGTACGCCAACGCCATGCTGACGGCAGGCATTGAAAATGCCACCGTAGAAGTGGCTGCACCGAAAGCGGTAACTGGGCATTCTGCACTTGTCGGGATCTACAAAGCCTATGAAGTCAACGGGGAGCAGCTCGATCCTGAACGGACAGATGTTGCCAATGACGAATTATCCGTGGCGACAGAATTGTCTGAAGGCGGCGTCGACCAGGAAAAAGTCAGCGAATTATTGACAGAAATCAAAAAGCAGATCGCTGAACAGAATCCGGCAACACGTGAAGATGTCGAACAGATCGTTGAAGAGCAATTGAGCCGCCTGCAGATTGAATTGAGCCCTGAAGATCGCCAATTGCTGGTCGATTTGATGGACCGCATCCGCCAGCTCGATATCGATTTCTCGAAATGGTCGACTGAATTGGAAGACTTGAGCAAGACGATCAGTGATAAAATCGATACCGTCGTCAATGACGAGGGGTTCTGGGAAAGTGTGAAACAATTTTTCCGTGATTTGGCTAATACCGTTCGCGGCTGGTTCAACTAAACCATTTTTCTCCAGAGATGAATCCGCAGGAAAATAATGAATAGAAAATAACGTAGTCCTGGAAAATCGTGAAAATGGTTTCCAGGACATTTTTTTGTCCTTTACCCCGGTAAAGCGTAAACAGCTGTCTTGCAGAAAAACCTCAGTAAATGATAAGCTATAAGTAATAATCTCGAATTCGAGATAAAGAAAGGGTGCTTTTCATGCAAGTTGCAGGCATTCACCACGTTTCAGCAATTACAGCCAACGCAGATAAAAACCATGACTTCTTCACGCGCATTCTTGGGATGCGCCTTGTCAAAAAAAGCGTCAACCAAGATAACCCGTCTTCCTATCATTTGTTTTATGCAGACGCAGTAGGGACACCGGGAACCGATATGACTTATTTTGATATCCCGATGGCAGGCAGAACCTATCCAGGCGTCACTGCCATCAGTAACACCGGATTTCGTATCCCATCAAGCGAGGCACTTGATTACTGGTTGGAGCGTTTCCGTGAGTTCAGCGTCCCATACGGCGAAAAAACCCAGCGTTTTGGCCGGGATACTGTGGAATTCCAGGACTTTGAAGGATCGCGCCTGATGTTAGTCGTCGATCAAGGAGAGGGCATCCCATTTGGCAAACCTTGGACAAAAGCGAGCGTTCCGGAAGAGTTCGCGATCCGCGGGCTTGGGCCAGTCAGGCTGACAGTGCGTAAAGCGGAGCGTACAGCTAAGGTGTTGACGGATATTCTCGGGTTTTCAAAAGCCGGTGCCTATGCGCCGGAAGTGGAAGGTCAACCAGAAATAATCGTCTTTACGACAGGAGAAGGCGGACCTGGCGGCGAAATACATTTAGAGGAGCGCTCAGATCTTCCGCCGGAGCGTCCCGGCCGGGGAAGCGTCCATCACGTAGCGTTCCGTGTGAAAACTTACAAAGAGTATCATCAATGGAACGAATATTTGCGTGCCAACGGTTTCCAAACGTCCGGTGAAGTGGACCGTTATTATTTTAAAGCGATTTACTTCCGTGAGCCGAGCGGGATCCTGTTTGAGTTATCGACAGATGAGCCTGGCTTTGCGACTGATGAAAATGCAGACGAACTTGGCGAAGGTTTGGCCTTGCCGCCATTTCTTGAGCCGAGACGCAAGGAAATCGAAGACTCTCTCCGTCCGTTGAAGATCAACCGCTAATTGACGATAAACCTGAAGCAACGGGAAATTTCGATTTGCTTGCACAGATAAAGTGGAACATAAGGAGGAATTGGATCGATGGAATTGAAATTTACAGAACTTGGGCATGATGAATTCGCTTTTCGCGAAACAAACGGCGAGACAGTGAAAGCTGAAATCACGTGGACGCAAATGGCTGATTTGATGGTCGTGGAATACACCTATGTCGAAGAAAGCCTGCGCAATCAAGGGCTTGCAAAAGAACTCGTCGACCACGCAGCAGCTTATGCACGTGAAAACCAGTTCAAGATGCAGCCGGTTTGTTCATATGTAGCTGAAGTGTTCGAGCGTTCGGATGAATACAACGACGTCAAAGCCTGAACTTCAATTCGCATTAAAGACGCAAAAAAAGCAATCCATTTCCTCATGAAGTGGATTGCTTTTCTATGTATTGATGAATGTTTGGCTCATAGGCTCACTCCTTCTTACAGGCTTGTCATGAAGAACACGATGGCTGTAAGGATGGATGCGCCGCCTACCCCGTACATGAAATCCGCTTGGTTAAAAATTAGTTTATTTTCCATTTTTTAGAACCCCTTTTATATTTTGTATTTGTCTTGCTGATAGTAATAAAATACCCAGCTTGATAAAATTTAAACAAGTTTTAATAATATTTCAGCGGGAATGAAAGTAATACGAAACCAAAATGGCGCGAAAGCGTATAGATGAGAGAAGAAACATAATAAGGACAGAAGGGCACGCCGGAAGCGTCCGAATACGCCGTGCAGCCCGGAGACAGAAATGGGAGGTTTTTTAATGAATCAGGCACCGGAGAATTACGGAACCATCAAAAGGACAGGAGAAAAAGCTCTTGGCATCATCGGTTCCATTTTCAATGTAATCGGCATCATTCTATCGATTATTGTCATCACCAGCTTGAGCGGTTTTGAAGGCAGCCAGATGCAAATGGAGATGCAGGAAGAACTGCGCAATGATCCGACTTTATCAAGTCCGGAAGATGCCCAAATGGCAGTAGATACATTTGATGCCATCGTGGCAGGATTTGACGTCATTGGCTGGGTATTGGTCATTTTGCTTGCGATCAGTACGGTCTTCGCCGTTTTGGCCATCACGAAATTGAAATCATTTGAGAAAGCGAACACGGCAGGTATTTTCTTCATCCTAGCCGGGATCTTCGCCGGGATTTTATCGCTGACATCGATCCTCTTCTACATCGCTGCGATCATGTGCTTCGTGCGCAAGCCGCCGCTCCGTGAAGATGAATTGATGGGCCGCAGCAATGAACCGGCCACAAGAAGTGATGCGGTAACGCGTGAAGACGACACACCGTACCGCCCCTTGTAAGAAAAGAAAATCGTTAACTCTTAAATTCAAGCAAAGAAAACCCCCTCGAAGCGAATTCGAGGGGGTTTTGTGCAGTTCTAGATTTATTGCGCTTGGCCTGAAAGGTCGAAAACGTATTTGGCTGTCTGAAGGGGATGCCCTTCGAACAATTCCTCAAATTCTTCGAGCAAGAGGAAGCCGTTCGCTTCGTAGAAGTTGCGGCCTTTTTGGTTTTTGCTTTCGACGTAGACGAATAATTGCTGCCCGCCTTTTAAGCGCGACAAGCCATCCGACAGCAGTTTCTTGCCGAAGCCTGAACGTTGGTGCTCGGGCTTCATGTACATGGCGATCAATTCGGCATCGCCGTCTTCATCGACTTTCGTGAAGTTCGCGAAGCCCACAGCTTGCCCGTCTTGTTCAGCAAGCAGGAGGATCGTCCGCTCCATGCGCATTTCGAGCATTGGGGTCGAGTAGGATTGCTCCAAAAACTTCAGTTGTATGGGAGCTGGAATGATCCCTTCGTACGTATCATTCCAGCTGATGTGAGCGATTTCCCGTACAGATTCGATATCTGCCGGTGTACCTGTGCGAATCATGCGATCACCTCTGGAATTATTTTTGCTATCATATCAAACTCTAGCCTGAATAGCCATTGATGTGGAATAATGAAATCATAGGAGGCGATGGATTATGGCGTGGAAAAGTTATCAATTTGACGACTTCACAGCACAAGCATTATACAATATATTAAAGCTTCGTGTCGAAGTATTTGTGGTGGAACAGAATTGCCCATACCCGGAATTGGACGGGTTGGATGAAGTTTCAACCCATATGGTATATGAAGAAGACGGCGAGGTGCTTGCCTATGCCCGGCTGGTGCCGGCAGGGAAGAAATACGATGCGCCATCGATCGGCCGCGTCATCGTCCGCAAAGAGGCGCGCGGCCGTGGACTGGCAAAGGAACTCCTCGAGCGCTCGATCCGCTATATTGACGAACAATGGAAAGAACCCGAGATCCAATTGCAAGGACAAGTGTATCTGAAAGAGTTTTATGGCTCATTCGGTTTCGAAGCGATTTCAGAGATTTACAATGAGGACGGCATTTCGCATATCGACATGAAGCGATATGCGGCCGAAACAGCTGAGTGATTCATGATTAGCTTTGGCCGATTAGGGTAAACAAGGCATAACAAGAAAAGAAAAAGGAGTGCTGCAAATGGCTAGGAAAAAAGGTGGCGGCAGAGGCTTGCTTTTAGCAGGACTGGCAGCCGGTGCATACGCATATTTCAAAAAACCGGAAAACCGCGAGAAAGCAACTGTTGCATTTAATGATGTGAAAGCGAAGGTGAATGAGTATATGGAATCCCAAAACTTGGACCAGAACAAAGACCAGCAAGACCAAAAAGGCGAAGGCTTGGACAAGACCGACTTACAGGAAAACAAGATGACTTCTGAAGGCGGTACGCAAGCAACTGTCCAGTACTACAATGAAAAAGAGCAGAAAGAAAAGAAAGAAGACAATGACGATGTGAAGCTTTCTTCAAACGACGACAGCGAAGAAAAATCGGAAAACACCGATTCGGTTTCATCCGAGCCGCGTTTGAATACCGATAAGCTGTAAATTCCAAAAAGACCGCCCTGGCACCTGTGCCGAGGCGGTCTTTTACGTTGCCAAGAAAATCAGCGTTCGAGCGTCAGCCAATTGGCCAAAGCGATCGACAGCAATAGCGATCCGCTGAACAGGAAACCGCCGTCTGCAGTGAGTGCCAAAGCCCCGGTGACTCCGGAACCTGCGACGACGCCGATGGAGAAAAAGGCATAAAAATATCCGTAGGCACGCCCTCTTGATGCGGGTTCTGTGGCATCGATCAACAAGGAATTGATCGAAGGGAACAACAGGGCGAAACCGAATCCGTACGTACACATTGCCGCATACAGCAGCGGTTCTGTCGAGATATTTGCGAGTGCGAACAGCGAAGTGCCCATGACGGCAAAGCCGATGATTAGAGTGATGATCGGGCGCACGGCATCGAACAGCCGATTGATCGGCAACAGGAAGACCAGGATGGCAGACAAGCCGAATGCGCTTAGCAATAAGCCGCTCAGTTGAGTGGGAAGCCCGAGCGCCTCCACTTTCAGTGGCAGCATATAAGCAAGCACGCCTTGTGAGAACATCAAAAAGAATGCGCCTGAAAAAGAGCGCCAAAGCCCTGCGTTCCATTGAAAAGCTTGGCGTTTAGCAGACGAACTATCCACTGGCTTATTCACTTGATGCCTCCGCAATAGAAAGAACGCAGCAATCGCGAGCAAGCCGATCAAGGTGCCGGTGACGGCCATGGTCTCTGGGGCGCTGCCGCGGCTTGTATAAATCGCTCCGTAAGCAGGGCCGATGATTGCCGCAAGCCCCACGAAGGCGCCGGAAATTGCTGCATTTTTACCGCGGCGGCTATGGTCGGTGCGGTTCGCTAAATAAGTGAACGCGGCCGGTACCGTCAACCCGGCCGCTAAGCCATGTAAAAAGCGGATGGCGAGAAGGCTGTAAGGTCCTTCTGCCAAGCCGTAGATGAACAGCGCAGCACTTGTCGAAGCAAGCCCCGTCAATAAGATGGCAAAAGGTCCTTTGCGGTCGGAGAAGATGCCTGATATGATATTGCCGAATGTATTCGATAATGAATACATACCGACAGCAAGGCCTGCCAAAAATGGCCCGGCACCGAGCGATACGGCAAACGGGCTGATGATTGGCAATTGGGCAAATAAATCAAAAAACGCGAAGAAGATGATAAGATAAATGAAAAAGCGCAAGGGGGTCCCCAACTTCCTTTAAGATGTAGTGATGCGCGGCACTTCCAACTTGAGCGACGCATTTGTCAATAGGCCGGCGCCTGGGTGAAAAGAAATAAATGCGGCAAGGTGGATTATATTCCGCGTGGTTTAGGGTATTGAAACACATGACCTTATTATAGCACCGGAGGGAAGAAGATGAAAAAAGCGATGTTCATTTGGAACCCTTCCTCAGGGAAGGAACAAGCGGCAGATTATAAAGACTTTGCGGAAAAGACATTAACGGAAATGGGCTACCAAGCCGATATGCGTGAAACGACAGGGCCTGGAGACGCCACACATTTTGCTGAGGAAGCATGCGAAAAACACTATGACCTCGTCGTGGCGATGGGTGGCGACGGCACAATCAACGAAGCGGTATCGGGTTTGGCAGAAAAAGAACACGAACCGCTTTTCGGATTGGTTCCGCTCGGCACGGTCAATGACTTTGCGCGTGCGCTCGGCATCTCGTTGGACCCGGAAGAAGCGATTGAAGGCTTGAAGACAGGGCGTGAAAAACGCGTAGACATCGGAAAAGTCGGCGATCAATACTTCATGAATATCCTGGCGATCGGTGAAATCGCTGAATCGACTTATGAAGTGGAGCCTGAACAGAAGACCAAGCTCGGGGCTTTCGCTTATTTCGTCGAAGGCGTCAAAGCAGTCACTTCGGATGAAGTCACGACATTCGTCATCGAGCATGACCATGGCACTTGGGAAGGCGAGGCCAAACTCGTTCTCGTGGCATTGACCAATTCGGTGGGCGGGTTCGAGAAGCTGGCGCCGGAAGCATTGACTGACGACGGCCTACTCCATTTGTATATCGTTGAAAACGCTGCGCTTCCGGCATTTGTCCGCATGGCGACGGCCTTGGTGCGCGGCAAATTCGAGGAAGATCCAGCTGTGGAAGCCATCCATACGACGCGGGTTTCAATCCGAACGAGTGAGCCGCTGTCTTGTAATATCGATGGGGATGAAGGCAGCACCACGCCATTTGATATTGAAATCATGCCGCGCCATATCCGTGCGGTCGTTCCTGGGGAAACCGACTAATAGAGACTGCCGGACAGCTGGCCGGATATAGATACAGCACAGAACAGGCCGTGAATTAGCGACGGCCTGTTTTGAGTTTTTGTAAAAACATTGGGAATTGGAACTTTTTCGTCGCTGAAACGTACAGTTAAGTGTATAATTGGTTTTAACTGTTACTGATGTCATATGTTTGAAATATAAATTAGCTCAATTTACTTAAAAACTTGTAAATTTATCTGTAAAACGCTATTATTATTATTTATTCAAGCAGTTCATTAAATGAATAAGTTCGTTAAATTTTTTACATAGAAAGCCGGGGAGAAGATGAATATACTTGAAACGCCATCCATTCAGGAAACCATTTCCAGAATCTTTATGAACGAAACAGAAAACGTCGCGCAGCTGGAGGGGCTGGAACGTTTTTTTGAAGTCGAGACTCAACTAATGCACGAAATCCACAACCTGGAGAAAGACCGTGCTAAAGAAACTTTGCGTGAATTGATCGACATGCTCGCCCTTCACGCAGGAAAAGACATCATTCGGACCGTCCGCAATTATTACATCATTTTATCGTCCGTTATGGCACGTAAATTGTATGAAATGCGTGTACCGCCGAAAAAAGCGTTCGCTTTTAATGCAGCTTGTGTCGAATTGGTCGATAAGCATATGAACGATTCGGAATTTATGTATGTGGCCGATGAATTGATCGAGTTTTTCACGTCGATCATCTCGGAACGCAAACAGCCGTCATTCGGCCACCAAACCGTCAACAAAGTCGTCATTTTCATCAATGACGAAGTCGAACGCGATTTGTCGGTGGAGGAAATCGCTAAACACTTCAATATTTCGACCAGCCACTTGTCGCGCATTTTCCGCGAGCATGCAGGAATTACGCTGGTGGAATATTTGAACGTGCGCCGCGTGGAAGAATCGCAATATTATTTGCGCCATTCCAATAAAGGGATTTCGGAGATTTCCAAGCAATTCCACTTCTGCAACCAGAGCTATTTTACGCGGATCTTCAAAAAATATACCTCGGTGACGCCAAAGCAATTCCGCGACAGCCAGCATATTCCTTATTTCCGCTATACTTTGCCGAATGCCAAGTAAAGGAGAAGCAATTCTCCTTTTTTCTTATGCCAAATTTTTGTCACAAGAAATGAAAAAAGCAGCCAGTCCACGGACCGTGCATTGAATTTTTGCGTCCATATCGTTATACTTCTTAATAGTCCAAAAAGGTGAAGGTGACAAACGTGAAAAAGAAACTTACATTACTGCTCATGCTTGCGGCAACGATTGCTTTCTTGAGCGGCTGTTCAGCAGTTGAAAACAAAGAAGGATTTTTCTACTCGATATTTGTAGCGCCATTTGATTTTTCGCTTGATTATTTAGGGAATCTCTTCGGAGGAAGTTACGGGCTGGCGATTGTGGTCATCACGATCATCATCCGCCTCGTCTTGATGCCGTTCATGCTGCGCACATATAAACGCCAGCAAGGCATGAAAGTGAAGATGGATAAGATGCGTCCAGAAATGGAAGATATCCAGAAGCGCTTAAAAGAAACGAAGGATAAAGAAGAGCAAATGAAGCTCCAGCAGGAAATGATGGGGCTTTACAAGAAGCATGACGTCAATCCGCTCAATATGGGCTGCTTGCCGGTCGTCATCCAAATGCCGATCATCATGGGCTTATATTTTGCCATTCTCTATTCGCCGGATGTGCGCTCACACGAATTCCTATGGTTTAACCTCGGTTCGCCGGATATTGCTATGACCTTGATTGCGGGTGCTGTGTACTTCTTCCAGGCGAAAGTATCGCTATGGACCATGCCGGAACAGCAGCAAAAGCAGATGAAATTCTTCATCTACCTGTCTCCGATCATGATCATGTTCATCTCGTTCACATCGATGGCTGCACTGCCTGTGTACTGGGCAGTTGGCGGGATCTTGTTGATCATCCAAACGTTCATCGGCCGGAAATTCTATTCGGAACATCCGGAAAAAGCGTTGGAAGCGGTTGAAGAAACTGAAACAGTCGACAAGAACAAATAAACAAAAAGCCGGCGCAATTGCCGGCTTTTTTTTCAGGAGAGATCATTGATGAACCCGAAAATTTTACAAGGTATTTTGATTTTATTACTCAGCATACTGGCGATCGTCTTTCTGTTCATGGGCAGCATGGAAATCGCTGTATTGTTTATGACGCTGCTTTTTGTCTTGACGAACACGTTCCGCTATAAGCAAATGAAAGAACTGGGCATGGCCCGGGAAGCAAGATGGACAAAAGGCATGGCGATACTCTTTGCCGTTTTGTTTGTCGTCGTCTCAATTGTGATCTTTATCTAAAAAACAGCACAGGCTAATTAGCCTGTGCTGTTTCTGTATGATGGTGTTTATCTTTTTTGCGTTCTTCCAGAAGAAAGTCCAACTGACTCATGAGGGTCAGCAGGTCATGCTTTGATATCTCTTTCAAAATTCCCAGCTCCCTTAACAGTTATGCCAAATTATTCGGTGCAGTGGTGGTCGTTAAGGGGGTCGGAACATTATTTTTAAATATTTTTAATAAGCAAAACGTTTGCGTGTCAACAACACCAGCACTACGGCCGGGAACGAAGACGCCGCCATCCCGAGGAATGAATAGCCCGGGGCGATTTCGTATAGGTAGCCGCCGGCAAAAGTCAAAAGTGCGACACTCAAGCTCATGCCGAGTGCGGCATACATGCCTTGCGCCGCAGGGATATTGACTGGATCGAGCTTTTTGAAGATATAGCGGATAAAGGCAAAATGCGCGACGCCGAAAGACAAAGCGTGAAGCGTCTGCGCCAAAATGAACACCCAGACCGATGGAAACAAGAAAATCAAAATCCAGCGAACGGTCGAGCCGATGCCTGCCAAAAGGAACATCGATGACACCGACCATCTCTCGAACAGCGTATCGGCTTTGACGAAAAAGACGATTTCAAAAATCACCGCTACATTCAGGATCAGGCCAATGTAAAAGCTGTTGACGCCGATATCCTGAAGATAGATAAAGCCGTAATTATAATAGGCCGCATGCGCTCCCTGGAGAAGGATGGACACGACGAGAACGGTTAAAAACCCTTTTGATTTCAGCAGTTCCGCCGTAGCGCTTGGCCCTTTCTTCGTTCTCGGTGCCGGCCTCGATTGCAGCGGGACAGGAGAAGCGAGCGATTGAGTGACCGCCATGAACAGCAAACCTAGAAGCATGATCCATAAAATCGCATTTTCTTGCCAGACAGCGGTAGCCGCCCCGACAATCAATAAAGCGATCGTATAGCCAAGCGAACCATAGGACCGGCTTTTGCCGTAATGAATGCGGTCGGTCTGCATCAATACGGTCGCGCCGCTTTCCATCGCAGGCAATAAATTCGGGTAGATAAAGCTGAAAGCAAATGTGATGATGAACAGTAAGGTATAGGAATTAGCCGGGATGTAGAACGCCATTACGATAAACGAAGCGATGGCAAGGATCTGCATCAAGCGCCCAAGCGAGAAAAGTCGCGTCAGGAGCGGGAAGAAAAACAAAGTCGATAGTGACCGTGCGACCATGCCGGTCCCCATGATGACGCTGGCTGCCGAAACGCTCAGCCCTTTTTCATTTGTCAGCCAGCCGGTCCAATAAGGCAAAAAGACGCCCCATGTAAAGAAAAACGCAAAAAAGTTCAACGAAAGCCATTTTTGATTGTGCATGAATAAATCTCCACTCTTTTCCAGAAGTCTGATTAAAGTATACCGAAATATTTTCGCGCCAGGGGAATTTTCGGGAAGAAAATGATAGAATGGAAAAGGAATTGACAGGAAAGTTGGCCAGCCCATGAAACCCACAAAAAAGAAAAACGACTTCGACAAGAAATTTTATATAAAATGGATGGTGATCGCAATGACAGCAATCTGGGCAGCAATTGCCGCAGTGTGGCTCTCTATGCATAATTGGGATACAGAAGAAAGCATGAAAGCATTAGCACAGGCCTTTACCGAACAACCGGCAGAAACCGAACAGCAAGCCCCTGCAGAGGAGGAACCGGCAGTGAAAGAAGAGCCAGCAGCGACAGAAGAAACTGAACAGCCTGAAACACAACCGGAAGAGCAGCCGAAAGAAGAAACGCCTGCACCAGCACCGAAAGACGCCACCGTCTATCCTGAGATTGATCAATTGCCATCAGAACCGACCATCGTGAACGGCATCCTGCTGGCGAATAAACAGCATCCGCTGCCTGCAAGTTATGCACCTGGCGAAAACGCGGAGGCCCGCGCGGCATTTGACTCGATGGCACAAGCAGCCGCCAAAGATGGCTTGCAATTAGTCGCCTTCAGCACATACCGCGGATTTGACCGTCAAAAACAATTGTACGAAGGTTATGTCGCCAAAGACGGCCAGGAAGCAGCCGACCGCTACAGTGCACGCCCTGGCTACTCCGAACACCAGACAGGACTCGCCTTTGATATCGGTGAAGCCGGCCAGGAACAGCACTGGGCATCTGCTTCCTTCGGCGATACGGCAGGAGGCAAATGGGTAAAGGAAAACGCCCATAATTACGGGTTCATCCTGCGCTACCCGCAAGGAAAAGAACAAATCACCGGCTATATGCATGAATCCTGGCATTTCCGCTATGTCGGAAAAGAAGCCGCCACCGCAATCTACAACCAGAACATCACCTTGGAAGAATATTTGGGGATTTAAGTGACAAGCGAATAAATGGAACCGGCCGTTTTCCTGAAAAGGGGGAGCGGCCGGTTTTTTGTTTTAGAGAAAGTCTAGTTAGACATGAAAGCGAAATTTGGTATTCATTGCAGGTTTCATCGCGAGATAGCCGCCTCCCGCTTGGGGCATGCCTCCCGCAATAAGCCAAGAAGAACACTTGTCTTATTGCTTCGGCTCGCCCGTGTACGCGGTTCGGCTTTAAGATTTCATTGGATATTGCGTGCGAAGACGTTTCACAGTTAGTTAATTTCATCCACTGGCGGGGATGCTTAGTTAGACTTGATAGTGAGGTGAAACGTTCGTTGAGTATTTTATCGTGAGATAGCCGCCTCCCGCTTTGGGCATGCCTCCCGCAATAAGCCAAGAAGAACACTTGTCTTATTGCTTCGGCTCGCCCGTGTGCGCGGTTCGGCTTTAAGATTTCATTGGATATTGCGTGCGAAGACGTTTCACAGTTAGTTAATTTCATCCACTGGCGGGGATGCTTAGTTAGACTTGATAGTGAGGTGAAACGTTCGTTGAGTATTTTATCGTGAGATAGTCGCCTCCCGCTTTGGGCATGCCTCCCACCATAAGCCAAGAAGGGCACTTGTCTTATGGCTCCGGCTCGCCCGTGTGCGCGTGTCGGCTTTAAGATTTCATTGGATATTGAGTGCGAAGACGTGTCACTGTTAGTTGTTTTCATCGGCTGGTGGGGACGCTTAGCTGGACTTGATAATTGCAGAGAAGTTACATTCGCTGTTCCATTTGAGTTTACGAAGATGGTTAAAGCTTTTCGCGCTTACTTCAATATGTGATGAATTTCATTGCCTCTCTAAAACTAGAGATGAAGCGGAAAGGGGCGAATGGATGGCGAGGGGAAGCCGAGTCCATTCATTTGCGACGCATCTGCATGCAGATGTGGGAGCAACGGTTTTCCTGCGATGCTCGAACACAGAGAAACTAGGTGCCCTGGACTGAGCGCTAGCGAGGGAAGCGGCTGAAGCCGGCCCCCGGGCAGCCGAAAACGCGACGTCCTGTCGCATCGGCTGCATGACCCGCATCCTGCGGGCCTAAAGCGTCCCCTTGCAGCGTAATCTCCACCACCATAAATTTCCACTATCATTTTCTGATTTAAAAACCCTACCACATCTACAACTCACCAAACGAAAAAAACGCCCTTCCATATGGAAAGGCGTTCACTGGTTTGATTATAGAATCGGTGCCAACAGGCGAGCGATGGATTCCTTCGATTTGATCATGCGGGTTCTCGCCATGTACATCTCATAAGTCAGCTCTGACGACAATTCCGTATCTTGCCTGAACATATCCGCGAGCTCCATCGAAACCTTCTCATCGTAAATGAATGCATTCACTTCAAAATTCAACTTGAAGCTGCGGACATCGATATTCGCTGTGCCGACCGTCGACGCTTCATCATCAATAACGATCATTTTCGTATGCAGGAAGCCGTTATCGTAGATGAACACCCGGGCTCCGGCCCGCAACATCTGGCCGGCGTACGAATACGTCGCCCAATAGACAAACGGGTGGTCCGGTTTGTTCGGGATCATGATACGCACATCGATTCCGGACAGCGCCGCAATCCTGAGGGCGTCATAGAAACTCGCATCCGGAATGAAATACGGCGTCTGGATGTAAATATATTCGCGCGCTAAGTGGATCAGCTTTAAATAGCCGTCCTTGATCTGTTCCCATTCCTCGTCCGGGCCGCTGGAGACAATCTGCATCGAAGTCGAGCCCTCTTCGGGTTGTGGAGGGAAGTACGCTTCATCATATTCAATATCGTGCCGCGCAGAAGCCTGGTTCCAGTCGAGGATAAAGCGCGTCTGGAGCGGATAAAGGGCATTTCCTTCCAGCCGGAGATGCGTATCGCGCCAATAGCCGAAGCGGCGGTTGAGCCCGAGATATTCCTCCCCGACGTTAAAGCCGCCGATATAGCCGACCTTTCCGTCAATGACCACGATCTTCCGGTGGTTCCGGTAGTTCAGCCGGGGGTTGATGATCGGCATAATGGAAGGGAAGAAGGTTTCCACTTCGCCACCGGCTGCTGAAAATTCCTTGAAATGGCGCTTGCTCAAACTGCGAGAGCCCATGTCATCATAAAGAAGGCGTACTTTTACGCCTTCTTTCGCCTTGGCGAGCAAAGCGTCCATAATGCGATTGCCGAGCTGGTCCAGCCGGAAGATATAATATTGGATGTGGATATGATCCTGTGCTTGTTCGATATCGCGAATGAGGGCATCGAATTTTTCCCGGCCGTCGTTGAAGATTTTCACGTGATTGTTTTGGGTCAACAACGCGCCGTTATTGCGCAAATGCAGGTAAATCAAATTGCTGTAATCCTTTGTGCTGACATCCTGAAAAGGGAAAGTGCCGTCATGGATTTCATTCATTTGATGGGCGATTAGGCTTTCGATTCCGATCCGTTTACGGCCTTCTTCCCATTTAAAAAGCTTTTTTTGACGAAGCTTGCGGCCGAGCAACAGGTAGATGAAGAATCCGGCAATCGGAATGAAGAAGAGCACCAATAGCCATGCCCAAGTGGAGGAAGCATCCCGGCGTTCCAGAAACACCAGCGCCGCTGCAAGGAAAATGTTCAAGATGAAGATTGCAGCAGTCAACACACTGATAATGGTGACGGTCATGGCCATTCTCCTTTGTGGATAATTGTTTATTGCCTCTAGTATAGACTAGTTGTGTAATTGAAAGAAAGAGAGAGCTAAGTGGATGTTATTTCCTTATTATAACTTTTATTGTAATTAACTGCCTCTCAACTTTATTGACTACAAAAAAACTGCACTCTGCGGATGAGAGTGCAGTTTTATTTAACTAAGACGTTCTTCTTCTTTCAATTGTTCAACAATGCCTTCGACTTCTTGGCGGCTCATCTTTTCCTTGCCGGACTTGAGCGCTTTTAAGGTGCTGTGGGCAAGTGCGAGCGGCACTTTGCAGAACATGAGGATGCGTTTATTTTTGATGGATTTTACATATTGGTCAGCTTGCGATAGATTTTCGCGTGCGTAGCTGAACATATCGTCGCGCGTCCAGCCGTCCGGGACGAACGTGACGCCGCGCTCGTAATCTTCATCGTAATTGCGCAGCATATTGACAGCCTGCAAACCGCGGCCGAATCCGATGGCGAGTTCTGTATCGGTTTCGGTGCCGTCATGCCACCTCCAAAGATCAGAAAGCATGACACCGACGAGCCCTGCGACATAATAAGTGTAATCATCCAAGTCTTCGCGCGTATGGATGACCCAGTCTTTTTCGACCCATTTGGCCATGCCGCCAGCCATGATGGCTGTCGATTCGAGAACTTTTCCGCGAATTTCGGGCGGGCATACTTCGATCCAATCCGGAAGCCGCATTGTTACGGATGGCAAATAATCCGCGTAAGGGGCGACAAGCGCCGCATATTCCGTTTCGTCCATATCCGTTTCGAGCATATGTTGGATGGAGCGCAGAAGAGACGCTTTCACTTCAGCAGGAAGCTCGGGATGATCTTCAATTTCATCGATTGCGCGCATGCACAAATAGGCGGAGCCGACGGTTTTTTTCAGGACAGGATCCAAAAAGCTGATCGGAATGAAAAAGGTCCGGCTCGTTTGTTTCAGCATCGCGAGTGATTCTTTTTGCAGATTGGCGACTTTGCTCATCTTCAGTCCTCCTTTATATAGATTTTCAGCATGTTTATGTATGGGCGCGGCCCACTTGATTCGTAAAATGTCTTCCTTCTAAATATAAACGAAATGGCTGAAAAAACAAATGATTACCCATAGCAGCACAAGAAAACCCTTTGGAAGAAACGCGTTCTCCAAAGGGTTCAGTCTACATGAAAATGGTTCCACGCCTCGTGAATTCCGCCGGCGCAATGCCGATTTGCACGGAAAATGAGTGGGTGGTCTTCGTGGGTTTTGAGTTCCGGCTGTGCGTTTCCGACGATGACGGAAGGAAAACCGAGCGTCAGCATTTCCAAGTCGTTTCCGGAATCACCCGCGACCAGCAGTTTAGCATCGGAAATTCCGTGGCGTTCCAACAGGTAGCGGAGTGCCTGGCCTTTCCCGCTATTCGATGGCAGGATGTCCAAGTCTTTGCCGCCGCTGAAGATCAGCTTATGGGGCACTTTTTTGGCTTCCAAGAGGTTGCGGAATTGTTCGACCGCTTGTACCTCCGTGACATGGTAGGAGCGCCGGCTTGTCACAGGCAAATCTTGCGGGGTCAAGCCGTCGATTGTCTTCGCTAGCGCTTCGACTTGCTCGGGCGCCCAATCGTCCATCAAATGGGCTTCCCAATTTTCATCTTTAGAAAAATTGGTTCCCGTATAGATTTCGGTCCCGACATCGGTGACAAGAGCTTGTGGAATCGGGAGCCCTTCATCTGCAATCAACTGTTGTGCAGAAGCAAGATGGCGGCCGGTAATATAGATCAAGCCGACTTCGTAAGGCTGCTGTTCATAGAAATCCAGCAACTCCTCGAGCCCGGCTCTATCACCGACTAAGGTTCCGTCCAGGTCGGTCGCTAGCAAGTGTGTTGCTCCGTTCACGGATAATCACCTCATACAATGTATTTATTTTTTTTGAAATGCTATCCCAATTGAAATCTTTACGGGCAATGCGCACCGCTTGGCGGCTAAGGCGCTCAACCAGCAGCGAATTGACAGAAAGTACTTCCATTGCAATCGCCAGATCGATTTCATTTTGAGCTTCGACAAGCAAACCGCTGACGCCATCTTCAACGACATTTTTCAAGCCGCCGACTTTCGAGGCGATGACCGGGCTGCCGCAAGCTTGTGCTTCAGCTGCAACCATGCCGAACGATTCGTAGAAACTCGGGACGATGGTGGCGGTAGCTGAATTGAACAGCAATGCCAATTGTTCTTGGTTTTTCGGTCCGACAAAGCGGACATGCTGTTCAATACCCCGTACCGCTTTACGCAGCTCCAGGTCTTTCGGCAAGCCTGTGTCAGGGTCGATAGCATCAGGTTCACCGCCGGCAATCACCAATTCAGGTGTGTAGCGGCTGCCACTTTTTTCTGCAAGAAGCTTGAAAGCTTTCAATAAAGTGAAAATGCCTTTCGTTGCTTCCAGACGGCCTGCAAAAACGAAGAGGGGGTCCTCGTAGCCGAATTTTTTCCGGATATGGTGTCGGCTGCCGCGGACGCGAAACGCCTCGTCGACTCCGATGGGGATTACTGAGATGGGAGAAGCGGCGGAAACGTTCTCTTTAATTACTTGTTTTTCTGTATTTGTCGTCGCCAAAATATGGTCGCTATGGGCAAGTACGGTTTCTTCCGCTTTTTCACGCCGTGCGTCATGCGTGCCGGTCGCTTCTTCCTTGGCCCATCCGAGCGAGTGGGATGTATGGATATAAGGCAGCCCGAATTCTTCTTTGAGCTTCTTGCCAATCAATCCTGAAAGCCAATAATGGGTATGGACGATATCGTAATTCGATAGCGGCAATAGCCGTTTCATTTCTTCATAAAATGCCGGGAGCATGGAGTACATTTCATTTTTTGAAACGAATCCTTTATAGCCGGCTTCTACACGGATCACGCGGCAGCGTTCACCGAAATGTTCAACTTGTGGGGCGTTTTCATCGCACCAATGGGTAACGACATCCACCTGCCACCCTCTATTTTCAAGAGCGAGTGCCAGTTGCTTGACGTAATTGTTTTGGCCGCCTGCTTGTTTTCCGCCGAGCTTTGCCAAAGGATCGCCATGGTCTGATACAAAAAGCACTTGTTTGGTCATTGTCGTTCATCTCCGTTCGTTATTTCCTCCCGCCCGAAAAAGGTGGGAGTGCATATTATATATACCCATATTTAGGAAATGCTAAACAGGATTTCTGAAAAGTTCCAAAACTTTTATCTGCAATAAAAAAAGAACGCCTATGTAAGCGCTCTTTTAATTTTTCATTTCGTATGGACAAACTTTCCGTAAGATGGAACGGCGACGTCCGGGAAATGATCCGCGAGCTCGACGAGGCCTTTAGCCAAGACAGAACCTTTCATCGGCTTGCCGTGTCCAGTGGCAGCGAAAGAAGGTTTCAAGTCCACAAGTTTGGACACCGATTCCCAGGCGGCGCGCCAATCGGTCGTTAAATACACCGGCGGGCCATGCACTTCTTTTTTCTGGCGCATCACTTTATAAAGTGAATCCTGCTTGACCGTGACAAATGCATCTCCTGCGATCAGTACGCGGCCGACGTCTTTGAAGAAGGAAACATGGCCTTTTGTATGGCCGGGTGTATGGAGCCAGCGCCAGTTCGGCAAATCAGGGATGCTGCCGTCTGCCGGAAGCTCGACCAAATGCTCGGAAATGTCGATGGCTTTTACCGGGAAAGTCTTGGACATTTTCGCGACCATTCCGCCTTCTACAGTGGAATCGGGCTCGGGATAATCTTCTTTTCCGGTCAAGTACGGGAATTCCTCAGGGTGTGCGTAGACAGGGACCGGATGCTTTTCAAGAATATCGATGAGTGCGCCGACATGGTCGAAATGGCCGTGCGTCAGTAAGATTGACTGCAATTGCTGGTCCGGGCCGAAACGATTTTCAGCTTCCTTCAATATCTTTTCGGCGGAATGCGGCATGCCAGCATCCACCAATACCCAGCGTGGGCTGATGGACGGATTTCCGATCAAGAAGACATTGGAGATTTTCGTCGTATAGCAATACGTATCCGGAGCGATTTCGATGCCCGAGCCGCTGCGGATCGATGTCATCGGCATGAGTGCCTCAGTTTCAGTGCTGCGTTCCATAAACATTGATTCCTCCTTAAGATTCGTCCATTGGATTTTCTTCATATGATTGCTTTACCCGAAATGAAGATTTCCAATCCAGCCCAGCGCAATTTGAGTCTCCTGCCGCGATTCGTTAGAATGGAAAGAAGATTGTCAAGGAAGCAAGGTGCAGAAAAATGAAATCAATCATCATCATCGGCTCCGGCATCGTCGGGGCAAGCGCAGCATATTATGCGGTAAAAGCAGGGAACAGCGTCACATTGATCGACCGGGCGGACCGCGGCCAGGCGACAGGTGCGGCAGCAGGCATCGTCTGCCCGTGGATCTCGCAAAGGCGCAACCAGGCCTGGTACCGTCTCGCCTCAAACGGCGCCGCCTATTACCCGGTTCTCATTAAAGAACTCGAAGCACTTGGGGAAAAAGAGACCGGCTACAAGCAAGTGGGCATCGTCAGCATCCACGAAGAATCGAAACTCGACAAAATGGAACAGAAAGCGCGCGAACGCCAAGCGGGATCTCCAGAAATGGGCGAACTCGAACGATTGACCCCGGAAGAGACAAAAGCCAAGTTCCCGTATGCCGGCGACCGTTACGGCTCTTTGTATGTCAGTGGGGCGGCGCGTGTCGACGGCAGCGCCATCCGTGATGCGCTTATCCGTTCTGCCAAGCGACTGGGCGCAAAATTCATCCAAGGTGACGCCAAGCTGCTGATAGAAGTGGGGCAGGCAACAGGCGTGTCAGTAAACGGCGAAAGTTTGAGGGCAGAGCGGATTATCTCAGCGGGCGGCGCGTGGGCTGCGGAACTGTTCAAACCGCTCGGGCTTCAATTGAAAGTCGTTCCTCAAAAGGCGCAAATTTTGCATCTGCAGTCTAGTGAGTCCGGGACAGGCGACTGGCCGGTTGCAATGGTGCCTTTCGGCCAATACATCGTGCCGTTTGAAGATGGGCGCATCGTCGCGGGTGCCACCCACGAGAACAATGCCGGCTTTGACGCTAAACTGACCGCCGGCGGCATTTTTCATATCCTGGAGAAAACTTTGGACGTCGCGCCAGGGCTTGCCGCAGCTGAATTCACGGGCGCAGCCACCGGGTTCCGCCCGGCGACACTCAGCGCCTTGCCGTTCATCGGCCAAGTACCGGGGCAAGCGCAGCTTTTCGCCGCCAACGCACTCGGTGCATCAGGGCTTACGGCGGGACCGTATCTCGGCATGCAACTCGCGAAACTCGCCACTGGCGAAACCTTGGATCTCGACGTCAGCTTATATGATATTGAAGAAGCTTTCGAAGAAATTAAATAAGAAAAGGCAGGAGACCCGGGTCTCCTGCCTTTTCTGCATTCAAGAATCAAAGCCCTGTCCCAATAGTTGAAGAAGCGTTTGCTGGTGATTGCTTTTGCTTAATAATGCAGAGCATTGCATCGCAAAAATAAGCTCTCACGTAGTTCGATCTTATCTTTCCTGCCGTTTTTGTGTGGACCTTGACTATCAGTCCGCCTTGCCAAAGATTTTCCGGTGCGTCTCCAAGATGAACTGTTTATACGGGAGGTCCGGCATTGGTTCGATCAATTCTTTGGCTTGTTGTGCATAGATTTTCGCTTGCTCATGATCGCCTAATTGTTCATAAATCAAGGCCATATAGGCTTCTTTTTCGTAATGCATCGATAAATCATAAGGGTGGTGAATGAAAAGGTTCATGCGGTGTTGTTTGAAACAGTCTAGTGCTTCCTCGATCCGACCCATGCCGAAAAGTACCTTGCCTTTTTCCAAGAAGTAAAAATCCTCTTCATCTAGCAATTGGCGCATTTTTTCGAGCAGCTGGTCGGCTTTTTCGTATTCATGGGTGAACGAATTCAAATAATGGATTTCGATGGCAGTGGCATAGGCTCCAATTTCAGGATCCTCTGAAAACTCGGCAAAAAGTTTAAGCTTGCCGACGTAATAATCCTTGCGCTCTATATCACCAGCAAGAAGCGCTTCAAAGCCTGCTAACCTGTAGAGCGCATTAATCTGATAGAAAATCTGCTGTTTCTTGGAATAGGAGATAGCTTCTTCCATCATCCGGCGGGCATTTTCCTTATCTCCAGTAGCGGAATACAGGATGGACTCATAATAATCGAAATCCAGTTTCTTTAATGGATCAAGGCTGCCAGTTTGTTCTTGGATTAATTTACGAGATTCCTGCAATGTGGATAAGGCTTCTGCGTAATGATGTTCAGTGAATTTCATCAGCGCACGAAACATATGAAGGTCAGCGATGGAATTAATTAAATGCAGTTGTTCATATATCGCTTCAGCACGATCGAACGCCGGTTTCCAATCGTAACGTTTCGAGTGATAACAACAGCGGCTATAGATTTCAAGCAGCCGCGCCGATTCGTAGCGAAACGGCAATTTCTCAACATAAGGGTGGATGCGATCTGCAATCTCCTCATAGCCTGCCACCATTTCTTCGCTAGTGCCCGAAACGTTCCGGCGCTTGTCTTCAATTTCATCGAGCAAAGCGCGAAGCTCCGCGGTCGGTATCTCCTGGAGCAATTCGGTTCGATCGATTCCAAGCCGCTCCGCAATATAGGAAAGGCTCTCCATCGACGGATTCGCTTTGTTGTTCTCGATCAAACTGAGCATGCCCTTCGACAGCTCATCTCCGGCAAGCGCCTGCAAAGTCAGGCCTTGCTCTTTTCGTATTTGTTTAATGCGTTCCCCCAAAGTTGCCATAAACTCACCTGCTTTTTCTATAATGTATCATCTTGGTGCTGTTCTTTAGAGTATTTTTATATCCATTGTAAATGAGTACAACCATCAATGTCGCTTATCTAGAAAATAATAATGGTTATTTGTTTAATTATATTAAACTTTCTCTTGCATTGCGAATAAATGCGTGATATATTTTGTTTAATTAAATTAAACTTTTTGAAAAGGGAGCGAAAAACATGAACGAAGTGGGTAAAATCAAACAGGCTACGTACCATCTGTATACGTTCACCATCAGCAAATTGATTTCCACATTTGGCAGTTCGGTATACGCATTCGGCATCAGCCTCTACGTCCTGGCTTTGACCGGTTCCGCCGCCAGTTTCGCCATCAACTTAATCTGCAGCATCCTGCCCCGGACTTTATTTGCGCCTTATGCCGGCTACGTCGCGGATAATTACCCGAAAAAAGCCGTGGTGCTGCTGTCTCAGGCAGCGAGCGTCTTATCCGTCGGCGGGCTTTTGCTCTACAGTATGTCAAACGGCCTGTCGCTTGCGGCAATCTACACGGCGACTGCATTGATTTCCGTCAGTTCCATGTTTACCAGCGTCGCCTTTTCATCTTCCATCGCCAATTTAATCGACCCGGAACGCATCCAAAAAGCGATGGGTTATAACCAATCGGCATTAGCCATCGCCACAATCGGAGGGCCAGTCATCGGCGGCATGCTGTTCGGCTTTGTGTCGATGAACGTTTTCCTGCTGATCCAAGTGATCGCCTACGCACTTGCTGCGGCACTCGAAGCGACGATGAACTTCCGGCTCTATACAAGACGCGTCGAAACGGAGTCTGCAGAAGACAAGCAGGGCGTCTGGCAGGGCATGAAAGAAGGTGCTGCCTACCTGCGGAAAAACCGTGTCATCACCGTCATCGTCACAACGGCTGTCGGATTGAATTTTTTCTTCTCCGCATTGATGATTGGCTTGCCGTTCATCGCCGTCCAGCAATTAAAAGTGGAAGCGACGCATTTTGGCTTCATTGAAGCGATGATTGCGCTCGGCATGCTGCTGGCATCGATTTATTTCTCGGTGCGCAAGGAAGTCAAATTCCCGCTGCAATTTTCCAAACGTGCCATTATGATCATGTCGCTGTTGCTTGCGGCGGTCTCACTGCCACTGGTCGCTGGCTTGTCCTATTGGGGCAATGTCATCTACCTGCTCTTCCTGATGCTGGCGTTCGGCATCTCCAATGTCTTCGTCAACACGCCAATCGGGGTCATGATGCAAAAAGATGTCGACGAAGAATATCGTGGCCGCGTCTTCGGAATCCTGGAATCGATGGCGATGGCCATGATGCCGCTTGGCTATTTGCTGTTCGGCTTGCTCTATGACCTGGTGCCGGCGCAATACGTGTTATGGGCTTGCAGCCTGTGCCTATTGATCTTGACGGCTTACAGCATGCGCCCGGCCATCATTCGCGAAGCTTATCCCGAGCTTGCGGAAAAGCCATTTGATAAAGTATTGTCCTGAATCCACAACAACCGCCTTCTTCCGAATAGGCGGTTGTTTTTTGCGTCCAAGCGATTCCATGTTTTAGGAGAACATGGAAAGGGAAAAGCGGAGGAGATATAAAACTCGAGAAAGGTGGAGATGCACGATGAAAGACAAAGTGGAAAAAGTGCCGGCGCAGCATCAGGAGCGCCAGCCTGGATTTGAGAATGAAATGAAACCGCACCCAGATTTCCAGGGGAATCTGGCAGGGGCTTCGCAGCGTTTGCCTGGCAAAGCCGCTCTCATAACCGGAGGCGATAGCGGAATCGGCCGAGCCATCGCCGTCGCTTTTGCAAAAGAAGGGGCAGACGTCGCGATTGCCTATCTGGATGAACACGAAGATGCCGAGGAAACGAAGCAGCTCGTCGAAAAAGAGGGGCGCAAGTGCCTGCTCATCGCTGGAGACATAGGCGATGAGGCGTTTTGCAAACAAGTTATTGCGCAAGTAATCGAGGGATTTGGGAAACTCGATGTGCTGGTCAACAATGCCGCAGAGCAGCATGTACAGGAATCGCTAAGGGATATCACGGCAGAGCAGCTGGAAAAAACCTTCCGCACTAATATCTTCAGCATGTTCCACCTGACAAAAGCCGCACTGGACCATTTGAAACCTGGCGCATCGATCATCAATACCACATCGATTACCGCATTCCGCGGCGAGCCAAGCCTAATCGATTATTCGTCAACCAAAGGCGCAATTCTGGCATTCACCCGAGCCTTGTCCGGATCGCTCGCAAAAGAAGGCATCCGGGTCAATGGCGTGGCACCCGGCCCGATTTGGACGCCGCTCATTCCAGCTTCTTTTTCGGCGGAAGATGTCGAAGGCTTCGGAAGCGGCACGCCGCTCGGACGGCCCGGGCAACCCGATGAACTGGCGCCAGGGTATGTATACTTGGCTTCCGACGATTCATCCTACGTCACCGGTCAAGTCCTCCATATAAACGGAGGCACGCCATATTAAGGATTTTCAGGCATTCAATCAGTTCAACTGATTGAATGCCTTTTTTATCCATAAATAAATTAATTTACAGGGAAGAGAGGTGCGTGCCATGTCTAAGCAATTGACAACGCCGCTAAAGAAACCGATCTGGACATTGATTGTATTGAATTTAGCGGACGGCTTTTTGACTTATTGGGGGCTATTGGCAGGAGCGATTGAAGAAGCGAATCCCTTGCTTAGCGGATTGCCGCCGTTTGCGATCTTTATACTTAAGGTGTTGTTATCTGCTTGTCTTGCCGCGTTCCTCTTTACCCCGCTTGTGCGGCTTGAGTCGCGGATCTGGCGCTATTTTCTCTTGGTAACTAATTTTTTATATATCAGCATATTATCGCTCCACATCATTTGGATCGTTTTGTTATATCTATAGAAAATCCCCGGACAGCCAAGCTGTCCGGGGATTTTCTATGCCGGGGTCTGGCCGGTTTGTTGTTCTGTATAGCGCAACGATTTTTTGGAAGCTTTGAACAGGACGATCAAGATGATGCTGAAAATGGCCAATCCGCCGGAAAGATAATAGATGGCGCCGGATTGCATGGTGAGTAGCCAAGTGAAAAACAGCGGGCCGATAATGCGCCCGAGATTGTCCATCGAATAGGTCATGCCAGCCGCTGTCCCATATTTGCCGCCTGCTTCTTTCGAAGTGAGCGAGACGAGTACAGTGCGCGCCAAGGCGTTGCCTGCAGTGAAGATGCTGAGTGCGACGCCGGCAAACACCAAGCTGGTCGTAAACGGCAACAGCACCAAGCCTAAAGCGGTGACAATTTGTGCGCCGATGATCCACTGCGTCTCCGTTCCGTTTTTCACGCGGCGGACAACACCGCCTTGAATCGCGGCATCCACAAAGCCTGAGGCCATGAACAAATAGCCGAGCTGGAGCGGGGTGATTTCAATTTGGTCAATCTGGAACAATTGGAACGTTGATTCCAAACCTGCGAGAAGGAACGTCACCATGAAAGAGAATACGAACAAATAACGGATGCGGTAATGCCAAAGCGTACTGGCGCCTTTTGGCACTAGCTTGCGTTTGACCGCTTCTCCTTTGCGCACCGGTTCTTTCAAGACGATGCTTGCATAGACCATCAATAACAGCACAAGGATAGCTGAAGCGGTAAACGGCAAGGACAAGGAGACCGCGCCGAGCAAGCCGCCGATCGCCGGCCCGAAAATAAAGCCGAGCCCGATCGACATGCCGAGAAGGCCCATGTATTTATTGCGTTCTTCATCTGTCGTGATGTCTGCGACATATCCCGTAACCGCTGTATAAAGTGCACCTGAGAACAAGCCGCCGATAACGCGCGACATGTATAGCAGGATAAGATTATCGAGAAACAGCGAAAACAGGAAAAAACTGAGGGCGAAGCCGGCAAGCCCGACCAAGATCAGTTTTTTGCGGCCGGTACGGTCAGATAATCTGCCCCATAATGGCGCGGTAAAAAAGGACGAGAGCGCATATATCGTAATCAAGCCCCCGACGTGGATATCCGCATAGCCTTGTTGGACGATTACTTCTGGGAGTATCGGGATGATCAAGCCGAAGCCAAGATAGACGAAAAACTGGACCGACATGAGCAATAAAATGGTTTTCTTCATAAAGGAATTCCTGCTTTCTGCAAAGACTGGTGTTTTCATTTTACTCTTGTTTGCCACTCAGAACAACGGCAGCAGAAAAAAGATAAGCACCGAAAAAGCTCCCGCTTGCTTGATAGCAGCCGGGAGCTTTGGGATTTGTTTATTTATTCAATTTTACGCGCTGCAAACGCAATGCGTTCATGACGACGGAAACGGAACTGAACGCCATCGCTGCGCCTGCGAGCCAAGGTGCTAGGAAGCCGGCAGCGGCAATCGGAATGCCGACCGAGTTATAGGCGAGCGCCCAGAACAGGTTTTGCTTGATGTTGCGGACCGTCAGGCGGCTCATGCGGACAGCATCCGCAACGCGCATCAAATCGCCTTGCATCAAAGTGATGTCGGCCGCTTCCATGGCGATGGCAGTGCCAGTGCCCATGGCCATGCCGATATCGGCAGTGGCAAGTGCCGGTGCATCGTTTAAGCCGTCTCCAGCCATCGCAACTTTGCGTCCTTGTTCTTGCAACTTCGCTACATGTCCGGCTTTTTCAGCAGGCAGTACGCCGGCTACGACTTCATCGATGCCGACTTGTCTGGCGATGGCATCGGCGGTGCGCTGCTGGTCGCCGGTCAGCATGACGACGCGCAGCCCCATGCGTTTCATTTCTTCAACGGCGGCTTTTGCGGAATCTTTTATCGTGTCTGCGACAGCGATAAGGCCCGCGTATTTTCCGTCGATGGCAATGAACATCGCGGTCTTGCCGTCTTGTTCCAATTGTTCGGCCGCTTGTTCGTCGACTGCGATGCCGTCAAGCAAGCGGCGGTTGCCGACCCAAACGTCCTGGCCATCGACATGCGCTTTGATGCCGTGTCCAGGAACTGCTTCAAATCTGCTGACCGCAAGCCCAGCAGCACCGAAGTCTGCAATTGCCTGTGCAACGGGGTGCTCGGATTCGCTTTCCGCGCTTGCCACAAGCCGTTTGACTTGTTCGGCATCGATATCCGGCACCGAGATAAAGTCAGTGACGACCGGTTTGCCGTTGGTGATGGTGCCGGTTTTATCGAGCACAATCGTATCGATATGTTTCGTCGTTTCCAGCGATTCGGCAGTTTTAAACAACACGCCTTGTTCAGCGGCGCGTCCAGAACCGGCCATGATCGACGTCGGGGTAGCAAGTCCCAGCGCACAAGGGCAGGCGATGACGAGAACGGCGATCGTGCTGGTCAGCGCTGCACCGAAATCTCCCGGAGCGACCAGGAAGTACCAGATCAAGAACGTCACGATTGCAATGCCGACAACAATCGGCACGAATATACCTGAAATTTGGTCAGCCAGCCGTTGAATCGGCGCTTTCGACCCTTGCGCCTGTTCGACAACGCGGATGATATTCGATAACACCGTGTCTTTGCCGATCTTATCGGCGCGCACTTTCAATGAACCATTGGCATTGACGGTCGCGGCGAATACCGCATCGCCCGCCGACTTATCGACCGGCAGGCTTTCCCCGGTCAGCATCGACTCGTCAACAGCGGAACTGCCAGAAACAACCGCCGCATCGACAGGAATCGAAGCGCCCGGTTTGATCAACAGGATATCGCCTTCTTTGACATCTGTAATCGACACACTGATGAATTCTTCGCCGCGTTCGACTAGCGCATGCTGCGGCTGCAACTTCATCAGTTTCTTGATGGCATCGGACGAGCGGCCTTTCGCGCGGGCTTCAAATACTTTGCCGAGAACGATCAAGGTGATCAAGACGGCACTCGTTTCGAAATACAAGCCCATATTATGGCCCATCCCTAAGTTTGCAAGGACCAGATAGACGCTGTAGAAATAGGCGGCCGATGTACCGAGTGCAACCAATACATCCATATTGGCGCTTTTGTTTTTTAATGCGAAATAGGCGCCTTTATAGAAGGTCGCGCCGACCCAGAATTGCACCGGCGTCGCAAGCGCCCATTGCACAAACGGGTTCATCAGGAACTCAGGGACATACATCCAGGACGTAAATGTGAAATGACTGAACATTGTCCATAGGAGCGGCAGTGAGAAAGCGGCAGATATCCAGAAAAGGCGAGTCTTTTTCTTGATTTCCTGTTCTTTGTAATCGGTCGCTTCCTGCTGGTCCTGCTCGAGCACGGCGTCATAGCCGAGCGATTGGATTTTTTGGACGAAAGCTTCAGGAGTCAAAGTGCCTGGGCTGTAAACCACATGGCCGCTTTCTAGCGCCAAATTGATTGTCGCGTTTTCGACACCGTCCATTCGGTTCAGCGCCTTTTCGATTCGCGCTGAACAGTTTGCGCAGGTCATGCCCTGGATCGAAAAATCGACTTCTTCTTGCTGGATGCCATAGCCGAGCTGTTCGACTTTTTGATGCAAATCGTTCAAATTGGATTGTTCGTCATCGAAATTGACCGATGCTTTTTCAGTTGCGAAATTGACCGTCGCCTCGGACACGCCAGGGAGCTTCTGCAAGCCTTTCTCGACCCGATTCGCACACGCAGCACAGGTCATGCCGGTGATCGGCAATTCCGTTTGCTTTATTGCCATTGGGAATCCCACCTTCATACCTTATAGGGGTATATTGTTTTGAAAAAAATAACTGCGTTTCCGCAGTTATTCGCTCAATGCTGCTACATCATAGCCTTGATCTTCGATAGCTGAGGCGATTTGAGCCACATCGACATTCGCGCTGTCATATGTGACATCCACTGCGCCTTGTTCAAGTGAAACATCTACTTTTTCGACGCCAGAAAGTGCGCCGACGCTGTCTTCTACGGATTTTACACAATGTTGGCAGCTCATGCCGCTTACTTGCAAATGGACTTGTTCTTTCATGAAAAATTCCTCCTTGATTTTTATATTATTATTTTCTCATCAACTTTTGGAACGTGACGAGCAATTCATCCAGAATCTCTTCATCGCCTGAAGCCAGGCGGTCTTTAACACAGCCTTTTAAATGGCCGTCGAGCAGCACTTTCGTTACGCTGTTCAATGCAGACTGGGTAGCAGCCAATTGCGTAATAATGTCATCACAATAGACATCCCGGTCCACCATGCCTTTGATGCCGCGCACTTGCCCTTCGATGCGATTCAGCCGGTTCGTCAAATCCCGCTTGACCGAAGGGGGATGGTGGCTTTTTCTGCAGGCATCAGGGGCTGGTATTTCTTCGATTGCTTCACTCATTCAAATCCCCTCCAATTTTTCGGCTAGCGAATCGTTCGCCGGCTTTATCCAATCGACAAATGAATAGTTTTGATTACACCCCGAGTATACCTTAAGGGGGTATGCGAATCAAGAGATTAACTCAGACTTTGCATTTGTCATCAAATTGATACGTTTGAAACCCTGAAATGATGGTATTATATACGTAGATAAGGAAAAGTCAACTATTTCGAACGGAACAGTCACATCAGCGAGATCTGCACACGTCCAAATAGCAACAACTACTCTATAAAGAGGTGATCATGGATGATTAAAAATGGAGAGATCCGCAACATTGTATCGAATCTGGCAAAACTTGGCGTCCAAGCGACGATAACAAAATCCCGTGTTGAGCTCAGCAAAACCCTGGCATTGCCGCAACCTACGCAAGCCTCATCGCATTCTTCATAAAAAAACTCCGACGCCCACTGCGCCGGAGTTTTTATTGTACTTATGAATTTTGGCTAGAGCGGTCGAACATATAATTCTTGTGATGGAATCGCATGCTGAAGACAACGCCGAGTGCGAGCATATTGCCGATCAAGGAGCTGCCCCCGTAGCTGATAAAAGGAAGCGGGATCCCGGTGATTGGCAGCAATTGGATGGTCATGCCGATATTCTGGAAGACGTGGAACGTGATCATTGCAATGATGCCGGCACACACATAAGTACTGAAGGTATCCTTGAATTGAAGCGTGATTTTCGTCAAATGATAAATGAGCATGAAGAACAAAATAATGACGGCGCTTGCCCCGATAAAGCCGAAATCTTCCGAGATGACGGTAAAGATGAAATCGGTATGGTTTTCCGGAACGTATACTTGGCGGCCTTGGTAGCCTTTGCCGAACACTTCCCCGGAACCGATCGCATTCAAGGCAGCGATCAGGTTATAGCCCCCTGACTCTGCATAGGAATATGGATCAAGCCATGTGTAGATGCGCTCGAACATATAGGGCTTCAAGCCGAAGCGCCCCAGCAAATCCTGCATATTGAGCGTCATCCATAACAAGGTAACGCCAATGAGCGCGACACCGCCGAAGCTTGGCAAGATGATTTTCCAGGAGATCCCGGAGACGACCACGATGGCCAAAGTAATGGCGATGAACACCAGTGCCGTTCCAAGGTCGGGCTGGAGCAGGATGAAGCCGAGTGGCACCGCGAGCATGAAGGCGATTTTCCCGAGCAGCAGCAAATCGGTTTTGATGGTGCTCAGCACATGATGTTCATGATGCGAAGAAATCATTTTCGCGAGCGCTAGAATATAGAAGGTTTTCATGAACTCGGCTGGCTGGATATTGACGAATGGCGTATGGAACCAGGCTTTTGCGCCATTGATCGGCTGTGCGATCTGGCCTTGCCCGTCCGGTGCAATCATAAGGGCGAGTAAGAGCAAAATGCCCGCTCCGTATAAATAATACGCCATTTTTTTGTATTGGTCGGTATCGAAGTACATCAATACCGCGATCATTCCAGCTGACACGATGTAGAACAGCGCCTGGCGTGGGACGAAATTGGTCAAGTACTGCCCGGAAGTCTGGGCAGAAGAGATTGCGACCAAGCTGACGATGAAAAACAGGAACAATATAAAGGTGAGCGACCAATCGAAGCGATCGGAAAAGCTCTTGTTAGTTTGCATATCAATTCACCTATACTTTTCTTAATCTATAACGCCCATCATTATACAGCATACGCCAAACTTATGCGCATGCAAAAAGTAATGACGATTTGAAAACAGGAATGTTTCCTAACCGGCCCCCAAGCCGTATAATGAGAGAGGAAATGGAGTGGGGCACATGGAGAAAAGACCGTTGAAGACGGATTTTTACATACAGCATTTATATATCTATGTGAGCGAAGCGGACCGGATGGCGCTTTTCAGCGGTTTTGGCTTCGGGCATTTTCTCGAAGCGGTCGACATGCCGGAGAATCTTTTGCTTTTGAAGCATCCGTATGAGGAAGCTTCTTTTAATATGCACACCCATCTGGACTTTGCGACGAGGGAAGAATACAGCCAATTAAAAAGGGCACGCTCCAATCGAAGAAGCGAATTCTGTTGGGTGGATTTCCGCAGTGAAAAGCAATTGAACTCACTGACGGCCCAAGAGCAGGCGGAACTTCTTTACTTGGGACATAAAAAAGAACCGGTAAAAAGCCCATTCTTCACCACGCTGCAAAACGACTATGTGTATTTGGCGGGCGAGGAAAAGGAATGGACCAAGATCTATTTCCGGCGCATGGAAAAACTCGGCGCATTGATTGCCAATCATTTCACGCAAATCATCCGCAAGGAAACGAATGGCCAGCATTTTTTTCGCCGCCGGATGAGGGACTTGATTCCGGAGCTGCCGAAAGAGCAATTCCATAAACTGCGAATGGATATGGGTGAAGGGGTGCTGCTATCACTGGCTGACCCTGAAAAAACGAAAAATACGATTGAACTCCATGTCCGGACCGTCGGCGAAATCGATTTTATGGACGAGTTCTGGGAAGATATTGGGGAAACGATCCGCAAGCCGCTATCGGGACGGATTGTCTACGACCGAAAACTAAAAGGCTGGAAATGATACCCGGTAAGACGCGGGTATCATTTTTATTTGCCAAAGTTAAAAGGATTCGTGACATGCCTATTCAAATAGGTCAGATGAAAGAGTGGAAGGCGGCGACTAATGAATAAGCGAAAGGTACTTGAGCTTGTTCATTTGCGACGCATTTGCTCGCAAATGTGAGAGCAGCTGAGGGAATAGCTGAGTTTTAAAGTGAACCATTAGCGAAAAAAGAGGCTGAGTCCATGCCCTGGCAGCTGGAAGCGCGACGTCCTGTCGCACCAGCTGCATGACCCACATCCTGTGGGCCCGAAAGCGTCCGCCTGGAGCGATTTAACTACTTTCTTTTACGCTATCTAATTCTACAACCTAACTTAATTCAGTGCGATTTTACAGCCGCTGACAAAAAGATTTTTCGGCTGACAGCGTTCGTGATAAACTAGGCAATATGCAAAACGAAATGAGGGTCATTGATGAAAAAACGAATTGGGCTTTTATATGGCGGCAAATCCGCTGAACACGAAGTATCGTTGACAACAGCCAGCGCATTTTCGAAAGCGCTTGATTTTGATAAATACGAAGTTTACCCGATCTATATCACACAAGAAGGCGAATGGCGAAAAGGCACTCCTTTAGTTGGGGCTGTTTCTTCTATAAAAGAACTTCAACTGGCAGGGGAAGGGGAGCGCAAGAACGACATTTCCAGTTTCCTTCCAAATGTTCAAGAGCAAACACTTGATGTGATCATTCCATTGCTCCACGGGCCGAACGGGGAAGACGGCACGGTGCAAGGTTTGCTCGAAGTGATGAATTTGCCGTATGTCGGCAATGGCGTTCTTGCCTCATCAGCGGGCATGGACAAAGTAGTCATGAAGCAATTGTTCGAACAAGCCGGCCTGAACCAGACGCCGTATGTCTATTTCTTGCGCCGCGATTGGAAAAATAACCAAGACCTGTGGTTGGACAAAGTTGAGCAGGAGCTCACATGGCCAGTATTCGTCAAGCCGGCAAACCTCGGTTCAAGTGTCGGAATCAGCAAAGCCGAATCGCGCGAAGAACTGATCGCCGCGGTGGAGGAAGCACTTAAATTCGACCGTAAAATCGTCATCGAGCAAGGCGTCGTCGGTCGTGAAATCGAAGTGGGGGTGCTTGGCAACGATGAGCCGGAATGCTCGGTAGCAGGCGAAATCAAACCATTGAAAGCTTTTTATGATTATCAGGCAAAATACAAAGACGGCAACACGGCGATGATCATCCCGGCAGAATTGCCAGAAGTGGTTTATGCACAACTTGTTGAGTCGGCGAAAAAAGCGTTCAAGATCCTCGATTGTTCAGGGCTTGTGCGCGCAGACTTTTTCGTGACGGATGGCCACGAGATCATCATCAATGAAGTCAATACTTTGCCAGGCTTTACACCGTACAGCATGTTCCCGCTGTTGTGGCAGCATACCGGCCTTGAGTATCCTGATTTGATTGAGAAACTTATCGCACTTGCTATTGAACGTTTTGAAGAAAAACAATTATTGCAATTTAAAATGGATTGAGTGGGGAGAACCTATGAAAAAAACGATTGAACAGATAGCCAATTGGCTGGACATCAAGACGAATTTAAAAGGGATTGAAGTGACTGGCGTGTCGATCAATACGCGGACGCTGAAGCCGGGCGATTTGTTCATTCCGTTCCGCGGCGAAAATGCCAATGGGCATAAATATGTCCGCTATGCGATCGAAGCGGGAGCTGCCGCTGCATTATGGCAGAGCGACGAACCGGAGCCGCCGTCCGATTTGCCTTTGTTGATCGTTGACGATTGCGAAAAGGCATTGCAGGAAATGGCGCGCGCTTACCGCAATGAATTGAAGGCGACCGTGATCGGCATTACCGGATCCAACGGCAAAACTTCGACAAAAGATTTGGTCGCGAGCGTCTTGAAGCCATACTATAAAGTCCAGAAAACGCAAGGCAATTTCAATAATGAACTCGGGCTGCCGCTGACGATCCTGTCTTTGGATGAAGACACCAAATACGTGGTCCTCGAAATGGGCATGAGTGGCTTCGGTCAGATTCAATTCTTGTCTGAGCTTGCACGCCCGGATTATGCGGTCATTACCAATATCGGCGAAGCACATATGCAAGATCTCGGGTCGAGAGAAGGCATCGCCGAGGCGAAGTTCGAAATCGTTGCCGGACTGGAGCAACACGGCAAACTTTTCTACGACGGCGATGAGCCTTTGCTGTTGCCGTTTGTTGAAGATTTCACGCAAGCGGTATCGTTCGGCTTCGGCCCGGATAATGAATTGAGCGTGACTGATATCAAAGCGACTGAAGATGGCAGCAGCTTCTTGGTCAATGGCATCATCGACGCGAAGTTCTCCATCCCGGTACTTGGCGAACATCAGGTGAAAAACACTTTGCCGGCTATTTTGATCGCCCTTGAAGCCGGATTGACGGAAGAAGAAATCCGCCGTTCGTTGAAAAATGCAGCGCTGACCGATATGCGCATGCAATTGGTGCCTGCTGATAACGGGGCAGTGTTCATTAATGATGCGTACAACGCGGCACCGACTTCCGTGAAAGCGGCACTGAACTTTATCCGCGAGACGACGATGAAAGAAACGAAATGGGCAGTGCTTGGCGATATGCTGGAACTTGGCGAGCATGAACAGCGCTTCCATGAAGAGCTGGCAAGTTCGATTGGGCCGGAACTCGAAGGTGTCTGCCTTTACGGCCCGCGCATGAAATGGCTTTACGACAAATTGGCTACTTCTTACGAAGGGAAATTATTGTGGAGTGAAGACGATTACGGCCCGATAATCGATCTTTTGAAAAAAAACGTCAAAAAAGATACAGCTGTCCTCGTCAAAGGTTCGCGTGGCATGGCGCTTGAAAAAGTCATCGAACCGTTCACAGGCCAATGAAAACCGGCGTCCTGTGCATCCATGGGTTTACCGGAGGACCGTTTGAAGTAGAGCCGTTTGCTGCTTATTTGAGTGAGCAGACGGATTGGGTCATTGAGATTCCGACATTGCCGGGGCATGGCGAAAAGCTCGAACTTGGGGAACAAAGCGCAGAAGTGTGGATGATGGAAGCGGAGCTTGCATTAAAACGCCTGAAAGCGAAAGCCGACCGCATTATCATCGTCGGTTTCTCAATGGGCGGGTTGATCGCGCTGTACTTGGCGATGCGTTATAAAATCGACCGCCTGGTGTTATTGAGTGCGGCCGTGAAATACATCAGCCCGATGCAAATCCGGGAAGAAGTGCGGGAAGCGATGCGTGATGTATTCGGCAAGCGCATCAATCAAAATGCGCTGTACCATCTATATGAATATAAATTCCGCAATACCCCAATTCGTTCAACGATCGAGTTCCTGCGCGTCGTCAAAACGGTCGAACCGTATTATCATTTGATTGACGTCCCGGCGTTCATTGTCCAAGGCGAAAAGGACAGCGTCGTCCCGCCGTCTGCAGCTAAGCATATATATGACCACCTCGGTTCAAAAGAAAAGCAGCTTTATCACTCGGCGACCGGCAAGCATTTGATCTGCTATAGTGACGATGCTGCTGAATGGTTTCCGAAAGCCCTGCAATTCATGCGCCTAGGACAGTAAACTGATAATTGGAACCTTTGCATATCAATTGCATGTGTAGCTAAAGCATGTTACTCTGTTTAGAGCAATGGATACATTTTTGAGACACTCTTCCTCCGTGAAGAGGTTTTTTTTGAGCATAAACGGTTTGTTCTACTTAATGGGGAAGACAACCCCCGCTGTGCAGACCGCTCGGCAACGACCGAGCTTTTCCTGTTCACACATCCCCTCTGACTTAAAACTCCAGAGCATGATTTTCGACGTGAAAGTTCTTAATAAAGGCTCGACCTTGTCATAAATTCATCTAAAATGTGTACCATTTGTAAATAAGATGAAGACAAAAGGAGATTGAAAAAATTTGGTTAAATTTACAGAATTAAACATCAGCGAAACAACATTGAAATCCGTAAGACGTATGGGCTTTGAGGAAGCGACACCTATCCAGGAAGGCACAATCCGCCTGGGCATGGAAGGCAAAGACATTATCGGGCAAGCACAAACAGGTACTGGTAAAACAACCGCTTTCGGTATTCCGTTGATCGAGAAAATCGACACACGCGACGGAAACGTGCAAGGTTTGGTCATTGCACCGACACGCGAATTGGCAATCCAAGTTTCTGAAGAACTTTACAACCTAGGTAAAGACAAAAACGTGCGCATCTTGTCCGTATTTGGTGGCCAGGAAATCGGCCGTCAAATCCGCGCTTTGAAAAACCGCCCTCAAATCATCGTCGGCACACCTGGTCGTTTGCTTGACCATATCAACCGCCGCACGCTGAAGCTTGAAAACGTTAATACGCTCGTGTTGGATGAAGCTGATGAAATGCTGAACATGGGATTCATCGAAGACATTCAGTCAATCATGTCGAATGTTCCTGAAACCCGTCAGACGCTTCTGTTCTCTGCAACAATGCCGGATCCAATCCGCCGCATCGCAGAAAAATTCATGAAGACACCTGAAATCGTCAAAATCAAGTCAAAAGAAATGACTGTCGAAAACATCGAGCAGTTCTTCGTGAAATCCGTAGAACGCGAGAAGTTTGACATCCTTTCCCGCTTGTTGAACGTTCAACAGCCGGAGCTTGCGATCGTCTTCGGACGTACGAAGCGCCGCGTTGACGAATTGGCGCACGCATTGAATCTCCGCGGCTATTTGGCTGAAGGAATTCACGGCGACCTTAGCCAAGCGAAACGCATGTCTGTTTTGAAGCAATTCAAAGCAAACAAAATCGACATCCTTGTTGCCACTGACGTAGCAGCACGTGGTCTTGATATCTCAGGCGTATCTCACGTATACAACTTTGATATCCCACAAGACCCTGAAAGCTATGTTCACCGTATCGGCCGTACTGGCCGTGCAGGCAAAAAAGGCGTAGCCGTCACTTTCGTTACACCACGCGAAATGGGCTACTTGTCAATCGTTGAAAGAACAACTAAGAAAAAAATGGAAGCTCTAGTTCCTCCGACTGCTGACGAAGCGGTTATCGGACTTCAGCGTGTTGCGATGGAACAATTGGAAACAATGACCGAGAAAAACAACCTTGGCAGCTATCGTGAACTTGCAACAGAAATGTTGGACAAGCACGATGCAGTTGATTTGGTTGCAGCAGCACTTAAAACGCTGACGAAAGATCCGGAAGATGCTCCAGTCCAAATTACTGAAGAGCGCCCATTGCCATCACGTGGCGGTGGCGGCTACAAAGGTAAAGGCGGCGGACGTTCATCCGGCGGCGGATATAAAGGCAAAGGCAGCGGCGGACGCTCGTCTGGCGGTGGCTATAAAGGCCGTCGTGAGTCATCAAGCTCAAGCCGTCCTTCAGGCGGAGGGCGTCCAGGACGCACTCGCCGTCACGAATCCTAAAATCCATTCCCTAAGATAACAAGACGGAGAACCGGCAGCAACTGCCGATTCTCCGTCTTTTTTGTCGTCTCGGAATAAGGTACAATGAAATGAAACGTTACGGTTCATGAAACGTATAGATGAAGAGAGTACTCTTGATTGGAGATGACATAATGAACCATCAACCGAAAAACCGGATCTCCCGGAAAGGGCTGACTGTCTGGCGCCTTTACGGAATGATCGAGACAGTGGTCGTCGCTTTGTTATTGGCCGGTGTAGGCACTCTTACATACTTTTTCGATTGGCCAAATTGGATTTATGCAGCAGCAGGGGGCGCCTTGGTGCTGTTCGCTTTCCTATTTGTCTATCTATTCCCAAAAATCCGCTGGGAAAGATGGCGCTACGAAGTACGCGACCAGGAAATCGAATTGCAGCACGGCTTGTTCATCGTCAAACGGACGCTTGTGCCAATGGTCCGTGTCCAGCATGTCGACACGGAACAAGGGCCGATTCTCCGTAAATACGATCTATCGGAGATCTCTATTTCGACTGCTGCGACAACCCATACCATTCCAGCATTGATTACGGAAGAAGCGGACGAATTGCGCTCCCGTATTTCCGTGCTCGCAAGGGTGGCGGAAGATGATGTCTGAGACACGTTATAAACTGCATCCGATTTCAGCACTCATTAATTTCTTAAAAGGCTTAAAAGAATTGATCTTGCCTTTCGTCATCATTTTCGGCGCGAACTTATTCCGTGAAGACGGGATTTCCGGCATGTTCAACCAGGGCTGGCAGGGCTTATTGCCGTTGCTAATTGGCGGCGTTGTGCTATTGTTCATGCTGATTGCCGGCATCATTAAGTGGAAACGCTTTGTCTATTGGTTTGAAGATGGGGAGTTGCGGATCGAGTACGGGTTGTTCGTTAAAAAGAAACGCTATATCCCGTTTGAACGCATTCAAAGCTTGAATTACACGGAAGGGATTTTCCACCGTCCGTTTGGGCTCGTCAAAGTGAAAGTCGAAACGGCTGGCTCTGGAAAAGCAGGGCAGTCGGAAGCGGAACTGACCGCCATTTACCGTGCGGAAGCCGACCGTATCGAACAGGAAATGCATATGGCGAAGCGCGGCTATGCCACACAAACCGAGCCGTCCGGTGAAAAGCTCTACGGGCCGGCCGAAGCGGAGCCGCCGCGCGAGGAGCTTGTGGAAGAGCAGTCGCGTGTTTTGTACCGCATGAGTATGAAAGAATTATTAGTGCTCGCGACCACTTCGGGAGGAATCGGCGTCGTCATTTCCGGGGTTGCCTTATTTCTGTCGCAGTTTGCCGAGCTGATTCCTTACGACGCAATTTATGAGGAAGTCATGTTGTTCATGCGCTTCGGCTATCTAGTCGTTGCATTGACTGTATTTGCCGGGCTATTGCTTGCCTGGGTCATTTCGGTGGCCATGACACTCATCGCCAATTATCAATTCACCATCCATGCAGATGATGAACGAATTTACATTACACGCGGCTTGCTGGAGAAGAAAAAAGTCTCTGTGCCGTTCAACCGTGTGCAAGGCATTAAAATGACGCAAAATCCGCTTCGTCAATTATTTGGCTATGTAAATGTCACGGTCGAAAGCGCAGGGGGCACCTTGACCGATAAAGATGAAAAGATTCGTTTATTTCCGCTCGTGAAGCAAGAGAAGATGAAACCGGTCCTGGAAGAACTGTTCCCGGATTTTGACTGGTCTCCGGAATTGACACGTTTGCCGAAAAGAAGCCGCCCGTTCTTTTACCGGCTGTCGATCGGCTGGCTCATTCCGGCGTTCGCGGCACTCGGCTATTTCTTCTATCCTTATGGTTTATGGGCACTTGCAGTCGTTCCGGTCATTATTGCAATCGGCCTCTGGCAGCACCGCTCGGCGGGGTATGCCATCTCTGGACGCCAATTGACCGCGCAATTCCGCGGCATTAGCCTGCACCGCTTTTACATGCTGAAAAAACGCATCCAAGTGATTGCGGTGACACGGACGATTTTCCAGCGTCGCCGAGATGTCGCTTCTGTCCATGCAACAATCAAATCAGGCATGCTCGGAGCAACTGCGCTTGTTCCAAATTTGGCGCGGGAAGATGCCGAACGCATCCTGGCTTGGTATGAACCGTCAAGGCAGCGCCAGGCAATCGATCAGGAACCAATGAAAAACCCTCAACCGAATGAAATCGGCTGAGGGTTTTTTGATGAAGGTCAGCGGCGGTTTTTGGCGCGCCAGCTGACGATGCGTTTTGGGTGGAAATAGCTAAGGCCGATCAGGAAACCGGTGATCATGCCGGCGATGTGGGCCGTGACGTTAATGTTCGGTGTCACAAATGTCATGACTATACTAATGACGATAATCGGGAGTATAATTTGTTTGAGTTGCGGCAGTGCACGTCCACCGTAATAGACGAGGGCACCGAACGCGCCGAAGATCCCAAAGATCGCGCCGCTTGCCCCGACATGTACATAATCGAGCGGCTGCAGGAAATAAGTGGCCGCCGATGCGAAAAGGCCGGCCAGCATATAAATCGTGATAAAACGCACCTTGCCGGTCAAACGCTCAAGCTCTGGCCCGAACAGGAACAGGGAGAACATATTGAATAGCAAATGCATCAGATTACCGTGCAGGAAGATCGGCGTTACAAAACGCCACCATTCGCCGTTTGCGATGTGGAAGTTCGACCCGACGCCGTAATAGTAAATGTATTCGCCGAGCATCGGCAAAAATGTCAGCAAGTGAATGAGGACATTCAACGCGATCAAGGTCGATACGACGGGGTACATTTTTAAGTACTGTGAAAAGCTTTCTCTTCTGATAAACAATAAGGTCACCTCAATTTCATAGCTTTATTATACCCGTTACCCATTTGCGAATGAAAGGAGAAACCTTTATGATAACAGGAATCGGTCTTGATATTGTCGAGCTGGAGAGAATCCGCAAGCTCGATCAAAGATCTTCGAAATTCCGCGAGCGTGTCCTGACCGAATCGGAGCTTGCCGAGTATCTTCTATTGAACAACAAACGCAGAACCGAATTTTTGGCAGGGCGCTTTGCGGCAAAAGAAGCATTCGCCAAAGCCCGTGGTACCGGAATCGGCGCGGCATGCCCTTTTTCGGACATGGAAATCAGAAAAGATGAGAATGGCAAACCTGGCATGTTTTTCCGCGGTGCGGAATGTGGGTTTGTTTCGATCACTCATTCAAAAGAATTTGCCGCTGCGCAAGTTGTTTTGCAAACCGAATGAACAGGATGTGTAGAATATGGAAATGTATCGACCGACAAAAGCAGTCATCAACTTAGAAGCGATCCGCAATAATCTAGCGGCGTTTCAAAAGCGAGCGGGCGATGCTGAAGTGATTGCAGTCGTCAAAGCGGATGGCTATGGACATGGGGCAGAAGAAATTGCCCGCATTGCCATCGAACACGGCGTCTGCACGCTCGCGGTCGCGACGCCAGACGAAGCGCTGTTGTTGCGCCGTGCGGGAATTGAACAGGAGATCCTCGTAATGGGAGCAGTGCCTGCTGCATTCGTGCCTGTTGCGCAGCGCGAAAATATCATCGTTACCGCCCTGTCGCTCGAGTGGATCGAGATGGCTGAAAAAGCCGCTGTATTAGGGCAGCCGCTGCGCGTCCATTTGAAAGTCGATACCGGAATGGGGCGTCTTGGCATACAGCCTGAGGAAGCTCAGGAGGCGTTTGCCAAACTGGCTTCAAGTGGATTTTCGTTTGATGGCATCTTCACTCATTTTGCGGCAGCAGACGAGCAGGATCCGTCGCTTTTTGAACAACAGGTTGAACGGATGGATGGTGTGCTGGAGCAATTGCCTGAAGGAGTCATGGTCCATGTGTCGAATAGTGCAGCGTCACTTATGCACCCGTCTGTCGCTTGCGATGCCGTGCGGATCGGCATCTCGCTCTATGGCATCGCCCCGTCGCCTTATGTCGGCGAACATTCACTGATTGTGCTTGAACCGGCACTCAGCCTGGAAACGGAAATCGTCCACATCAAAAAAGTGCAGCCAGGTGCGACAATCAGCTACGGCGCGACGTACCGCAGTGAAGGCGAGGAGTGGATCGCCACGCTTCCAATTGGCTATGCAGACGGCATGCTGCGTGGTTTGCAAGGGCAAGAAGTGCTGGTGCGCGGTAAGCGGGCACCGGTTGTCGGGCGCATCTGCATGGATCAATGCATGGTCCGCCTGAGTGAAGAACTGCCGGTCGGAGAACCGGTCCAGTTGATCGGCCGCCAAGGGGACGGGGAAGTCTTGATCGACGAATGGGCCGAGAAGCTGGGCACAATCCCCTATGAGATCCCTTGTATTTTGACAAAGCGGGTTCCGCGTGTCTATGTGAATGGCACCAAAAATACCGGATTGCCTTTTCAGTCGAACGATTCAATGGTAAGATGAAAAGGTAAACTAGACAGAGATCGGGATTTTCGGAGGTGTCGGCTGTGTACGAGAAGTCAAAGACGAAAGAAGTGGTAGTCAAGTTGCCGAAGCAATTCATGTCGGAGCTTACTGCCCATTCAGATGAACGCATTGAGGAGAACGGTGAATTCATTTACGTATCTACTCAACGGGTAACGAAAAATGTCTACGATTCATATCATATTCGGGAAGCGATGATCAAGGGCTACGTGGAAATGTCGCAGATCAACCTGTCGATTGCCTGCGAATGTTCGCACGCTGAGTACGAAGCGGAGCACACGACAGTGCAACTCGTAAGCGGAGGGTGACAACTTGATTGTAAAACGCGGGGATGTTTTTTTCGCAGAATTATCACCGGTCGTCGGGTCTGAGCAAGGCGGGACCCGCCCAGTCTTGGTGATACAAAACGATATCGGGAACCGATTTAGCCCAACAGTGATCATTGCGGCAATCACCGCCCAGATCCAGAAAGCCAAATTGCCGACCCACGTGGAAATCAATGCCAAGAAATACGGCTTTGAGCGTGATTCTGTTATTTTGCTTGAACAATTGCGGACGATTGATAAATCGCGTTTGACCGATAAGATTACACAGCTGGACGATGCGTTGATGGAAAAGGTGGACGAAGCTTTGGAAATCAGTGTCGGACTTGTAAAGTTTTAGCATACATACTCCATGGAAATACCCCGAGATGGCTTTTCTCGGGGTGTTTTCGTATAGAAAATCATCATAATCGGGACGGTTCATCAAAAAAGATGTGAAATGCTCCGTTTTCCGATACAATGGATAGACAAGTATGAAATTGTGGCTGCTAGGGTCACCGGGAGGGTTTTACGACAAGATGAACAAACAAATGGCTACATATATACAAGAAAACATGACCGGCATCATTGCCAACTGGCAGCAAATGATGAGAGATGAGAAAGACGAACCCTCATTTCAGGTAATGTCGGAAGAGATGGTGAACCAGACGAGCCGTGAATTTGCAGGACTGATGACTTCGAGTCTTCTTGAAAGCCATCAGGTCTATGAAAACCGCTTAAAGGACTTTGCCGAAAAAGTCGTCCGCCTTGGCTGGTCCATCACGTTCATGACAAAAGCGATCGACCACTTCGCTGAAATCGTCTACGAAGGAATGCGCAAAGCCGGTACGATCCATCCCGACAATATGGATGGATTTGTCCACGAATTTGCGAATTGGGCAACGCCCATCCGCAACAGCATGATCGACACATACTCAAAAACCTGGGAGCGCACAGTTAGCCTGCAAAAGATTGCATTGCAGGAACTATCCGCCTCCCTGATCCCGGTGTTCGATAAAGTTTCTGTCATGCCGCTCGTCGGAACGATTGACACGGAACGAGCGAAATTGATCATGGAGAACTTGCTTGACGGTGTTGTTAAACATCGTGCTGAAGTGGTGTTGCTGGATATTACGGGCGTGCCGGTCGTCGATACGATGGTGGCCCATCACATTATCCAAGCAGCAGATGCAGTGCGTTTGGTCGGGGCGAAATGCATGCTCGTCGGGATTCGCCCAGAAATTGCCCAAACAATCGTAACGCTCGGCATCAACTTGAACGACTTTACGACAACGAGCACACTGCAGCGCGGCGTAGAACAGGCGCTGGCGTGGACAAACCGAAAAATTGTGGAGGTTGAAGAAGTATGAATGTGAGAATCCCAATTCTAAAACTGAAAGATACATTAATCGTTTCGATCCAATGGGAGCTGGATGACCAGACGGCCTTGCAGTTCCAGGAAGATCTTTTGACTAAATTGCATGAAACCAGCGCCCGCGGGGTGGTCATCGATTTGACCTCCATCGACTTTATTGATTCATTCATTGCCAAAGTGCTCGGGGATGTCATCAGCATGTCCAGCCTGATGGGGGCAAGAGTGGTTATTACCGGTATCCAGCCGGCAGTTGCCATCACTTTGATCGAGCTCGGAATTCGACTTGAAGATGTTATGACGGCACTTGACTTAGAGAACGGCTTGGAGAAACTTCAACTGGAATTGGAGGCTTGAAGATGAGCGACCAATCCTCAGTGGAAATTTTAACGGAATGGGATATTGTAGCGGCACGCCAGCTCGGACGCAACGTCGCCAAAGAGCTCGGCTTCGGCACCGTGGACCAAGCGCGGATCACGACGGCCATCAGCGAACTTGCCCGCAATATTTATTTATACGCCGGTCAGGGCAGGATTGAGATTCAGCAGCTGACTGAAAACGGCATGAAGGGAATCCTGATTATTGCCGCCGATAGCGGGCCAGGGATTCCGGATGTCAGAAAAGTAATGGAAGACGGTTTTACGACATCAGGAGGATTAGGTGCAGGCCTGCCAGGTGTCAAGCGCTTAATGGACGATTTCAAGATCGAAACGATCCAAGGCGAAGGGACAGATATACGGGCTACGAAGTGGCTCCGCTAGGGGGAACGCTAAATGCCTCAACACATTGAAGCGCAATATCAGGAAATTCTGAACGAATATGTAAAAAAGCAGACGGAGCAAAATTTGTACGTCGGCCAAAATTTCAGCAGGCAATTGATTCTGGAGAATATTTCTCCGGAAGAAGTGATCAGCATGCACAAAGCAGCCATCCGGGAGCTCTATAGCGATCTCCCGGATGTTGTTTGGCATTCATTTGACTTCCTTATTGAAATGATGATTAATTACGGATTGGCATTGCAGGAACGCCAAAGTTTGCTGAAGCGCCAGGAAGAGCTGAAAGTGGAAATGGACTTAGCAGCCAATGTGCAAGAAACCTTGCTCAAGACAAAATTACCGTCCCTCGAAGGGCTGGATATCGGCTTATTGTCGATTCCGGCCAAGAAGATGAACGGAGATTATATTTATTTTGTCAGTGATTATGATGGATACGCTGGCGTAGCCGTTGCCGATGTAATCGGTAAAGGCCTGCCGGCGGCTCTTTGCATGTCCATGATCAAATTCGGCATGGACAGCTTGAACAGCTCGCACGCCTTGCCGAAAGACGTGCTCGGCGTCATTAACCGGATCGTTGAAAAAAGTGTCGACGACTCGATGTTTGTGTCGATGTTCTACGCGAATTACGATGCCGGGGCAGCCAGGCTCACTTACGGGTCGGCTGGGCACGAACCTGCCATTCTCTATCGTGCGGACACGGGGGAATTTGATGAACTCGAAGCAAAAGGCTTGTTGCTCGGTGTTTCGCCAGCTGCAGTTTATGAAGAGCATTCCGTTACTTTAGACAAAGGCGATATGATCATCATGATGACGGATGGAGTGACAGAGGGCCGGACAGAGGAAGGCTTTATCGAACGCGAGGTCATTTACAAATTGATTGAGCAAAAGAAAAGCCAACCGGCTCAGGCAATTGTCCAACACGTTTACGATGAGCTTGAACGGATGCAAAATGCAGAACTACAGGATGATTTCACTTTAGTGGTTTACAAGAAGGTTTAATTCAATGTTTAAAAGCGTTAGATAGCGGGTATGAAAGCTTAGAATGGCTTTTCTTCAGCCGAATTGAATCATACAAAACGGGGTGTCATATAGAGATGAATATTCAAGTTAATTTGACAGAAAATGACAATAAATTAAAAGGCGAAATTCATGGAGAGATTGATGCGCATACAGCGCCGGTGCTCCGCGAAAAACTAGAAGCGTACCAGGCGCAAGAAGGCTTGAATGCCGAATTGGACTTATCCGGTGTGGATTATATGGATAGTACAGGTTTGGGCGTTTTTGTCGCGTTCTATAAATCCATCAACGCAAAAGGCGGCCATTTGAAACTGACTGGGCTTTCAAACCGATTGAAACGCCTTTTCGATATCACAGGCCTAGGCGATATTATGGATATTGAAGCAGCAGTCGGGAAGGGTGGGAACTAATCATGCGTCCTTTCGATTATGTAGAGATGCGCGTCCCGGCCAAATCCCAATACGTAGGCGTTGCCCGTCTGACGATTTCAGGGCTGGCAAGCCGCATTGGCTTTTCGTTCGATGATATTGAAGATTTGAAGATCGCTTCAAGTGAAGCAGTGACAAACGCTGTCCAACACGCTTATTCAGAAGGCGAAGAAGGCGAAGTGGTCATCGGTTGCGCATTGTATGAAGATAAAATCGAAATCATGGTAGCCGATCACGGACAAAGTTTCAATTTCGAAGAAATCAAGGCAAAAGTCGGACCTTACCACGACCAGGAAGAGGGAGCGTTCCTGCGCGAAGGAGGTCTCGGCCTGTATTTGATCGAAACGCTTATGGATGAAGTGAAAGTACATCATCAGGAAGGCGTTACTGTCTTTATGACCAAGCATGTTGAAGGAGAGCGGGTGGAAGAGGATGTCGAAACAATCTCATCCTAATCAGCCAACGAAAGAACAGGTACTGGAATGGATTGAAGCTTATCAAAAAACGGAGGACGAGGAAGCACAGACAAACCTTGTCCTTAATTACCGGCGTCTCGTGGAATCGATCGCCCGCAAGTATTCAAACGGGAAATCCTACCACGAAGACATTGCACAAGTGGGTATGCTTGGCTTGCTCGGTGCGATCCGGCGCTACGACCCATCCTATGGCCGAAGCTTTGAAGCCTTCGCTGTGCCGACCATTATCGGCGAAATCAAGCGCTTTTTGCGTGACAAAACATGGGCAATTCATGTACCCCGCCGCATAAAAGAGCTGGGGCCGCGCATCAAAGCGACTGTTGAAGTGCTGACGACAGAGCTTCAGCGTTCTCCGCAAGTTTGGGAAATCGCTGAATACCTCGATGTTGATGAAGACGACGTCTTGGAAGCGATGGAGATGGGCAAAAGCTATCAAGCACTTTCCATGGACCATTCACTCGAGGCGGATTCGGACGGCAGTACGGTTACCTTGTTTGATGTAGTCGGCCAGGAAGATGATGGATATGAAAAAGCGGATCAGCGCATGCTCGTGGCGGAAGCGATGAATGTCCTTTCCGATCGGGAAAAGCAGATCATCCAATACACCTACATAGAGCAGCTGAGCCAGAAGGAAGCGGGCGACCGGCTGGGTATTTCCCAGATGCACGTTTCACGTCTTCAACGAAAAGCCATCAAAAAGCTTCAGGAAGCCATTTTGGCCGCCGGCGGGGTTTCCTAGTGGAAGAAATTCGCCATGAAAATGTGGAAGCCTATGCCTACAACGCAGCAAAAAAAGGAAATTACGAATCCGGCGACAGTTATTTTACTGTATTGACGGATGAATACTTTATTTGCTCCGTAGCCGATGGTTTGGGAAGTGGGCCTGTAGCGCGTGAATCGTCACAGGTCATCCCACAAATTTTGAAAGAATACCATCATGAGACAATCGATCAATTGATGAATCGCTTCAATGGCTTGATGTTGCAAAAACGTGGAGCCGCGGTCGCAATTTTTAAAGTGGATTTCAAGAAACGCACCTTGGAATACAGTTGTGTAGGCAACATTCGTTTCTATCTCTACAGAAGAGAAACCGACGAAGTGATCTATCCATTACCTGTCATGGGCTACCTATCGGGAAGGCCTCAAAAGCTGAAAACCCAGCTTTACACGTATTTGGAAAACGACTTGTTTTTGATTCACTCAGATGGCGTGGATTTACGCAATCCAAAAGCGATGATGAGAAGAGCAGGAGCTCCTAGACGGCTGTATGAAGACATTCTTGCATCCATTCAAACAGGCGACGATGCCACGTTAATTTCAGGAAGCCTTCTCCATTAAGGAGAGGCTTCTTTTTTATGGAATAAGCAAGGGGGGCTTGTTTCTCCGATTAACCATAGGCATGTTAAAATAGAGAGGCAGAAAGGAAGTGCATAGAATGGATACTCAGCAATTGCACGCATTAATCGCTAAAGAAGCCGGTGTCAAACCAAACCAGGCAAAGCAAGTCATTGAGCTGCTCGAAGACGGAAACACGGTACCTTTTATCGCCCGTTACCGAAAAGAAGCGACAGGCTCATTGGATGAAGTCCAAATCAAAGCGGTAGAAGATCGTTATACATACATTCAGAATTTGGAACAAAGAAAAACAGACGTAATCCGTTCAATTGAAGAACAAGAACAATTGACTCCGGAGCTTGAAAAAGCCATCAAAGGAGCTACAGTCCTTCAAAGAGTAGAAGATTTGTACCGCCCTTATAAACAAAAACGCCGCACAAAAGCGACCATTGCAAAAGAAAAAGAGCTGCAGGGACTGGCAGATTGGCTTTTGAAACCTGGAAAAGAACAGTTGAAAACAGTGGCGGGACAATACATCAGTGCCGAAAAAGGTGTTGAAACAGCGGAAGAAGCGATAGCAGGAGCACAGGATATTTTAGCTGAGCTTTTTGCGGACGATCCTGATATTCGTGAAAAAGCCCGTCGGATGACTCGTGATGCCGGACTGCTAGAGACAGCAGCCAAAAAAGGTCACGAAGACGAGAAGCAAGTCTTCCAAATGTATTATGAATACAGCGAAGCCATCAAAAAAATCGTCCCGCACCGTATCTTGGCCATCAATCGTGGCGAAAAAGAGGGCGTATTGAAAGTGACTGTCACACCTCCAGTCGACCGAATCATCCGATTAATGAAAGATAAATGGATGAAAATGGGGAGCACTGCCACCAAAGAAGTAGAAACGGCCATTGAAGACAGCTACAAACGCTTGATTCAGCCATCCATTGAACGTGAAATCCGGACGGAACTAAGTGAAAAAGGCGAAACGCAGGCCATACACATCTTTTCGGAAAACCTTCGCAATCTGTTATTGCAGCCTCCGATGAAAGATAAAATGGTGCTAGGCATTGACCCGGCGTACCGTACGGGCTGTAAATTAGCAGTGATAGATGCGACAGGGAAATTATTGGAAGTAGCGGTCATCTATCCGCATCCCCCAAAATCCGATCAACAAGGCGCAAAGAAAATCTTACAGCGTCTAACGGATACTTATCCTATTGAAATCATGGCGATCGGAAATGGCACAGCATCACGCGAGACCGAACAATTCATTGCGGATTTTCTCGGCGAAACTGCGAAAAAAGCATCTTATGTCATCGTCAATGAAGCAGGTGCCAGTGTTTACTCAGCATCCGATGTAGCCCGTGCAGAGTTTCCGGACTTGCAAGTCGAAGAACGCAGCGCAGCTTCCATCGCGCGACGACTTCAAGATCCGCTTTCCGAACTCGTAAAGATTGACCCGAAAGCAGTAGGCGTTGGGCAATACCAGCACGATGTCTCGCAGAAAAAGCTGGCAGACCAGTTAACTTTCGTTGTTGAGACGGCAGTCAACCAAGTTGGCGTGAACGTTAACTCTGCTTCAGCTTCTCTCCTTCAATACGTTGCTGGACTCAGTAAGACCGTCGCCGAGAACATTATTAAAGTGCGCGATGAGAACGGCCGCTTTACTTCCCGTGTCCAATTAAAGAAAATCCCTCGCCTCGGCGCCAAGACTTATGAACAAGCTGTCGGCTTCTTGCGCATAACAGAAGGGAAGAATCCACTAGACGCTACCGGCATTCACCCAGAAAGTTATGAAGCTGCCGAGAGAATCCTTAAGTTAATCGATGTGGACAAAAAAATGATTGGCCGCCCAGAGATTATCGCGAAGCTGGAAAGCTTGGACCTGGAGGCATTAAGCCAGGAGTGGGAAGTCGGCAAAGTGACACTTAAAGACATTGTGGATGCATTGAAGAAACCATTCCGCGACCCGCGAGATGAGTTCCCTCAGCCATTGCTAAAGAGCGATGTCTTAAAAATGGAAGACTTAACGCCTGGAATGGAAGTCCAAGGAACGGTGCGCAATGTCGTCGACTTCGGAGCCTTCGTCGATATTGGCGTGAAACAGGACGGGCTGGTTCACATTTCTAAATTGAAAAAAGGATTTGTAAAACACCCGCTCGATGTTGTTGCAGTCGGAGATATTGTCACCGTGTGGGTCGATCAAGTCGAAAAACAAAAAGGCCGGATCGCCTTGACGATGCTGCCGCCGAAAGAACAACAGCCAGATCTTCAGGAGAGATAAAATGACGAACGAAGAATTGACCAAGATGATTGCAAAGATTTCCCGTGACATCTTCGGGAAGCCATTCCTCCATCAAGGCGTATTCAACAAACGCCTCCGTACCACAGGCGGCCGTTACATGCTAGGCTCGCATAATATTGAAATCAACCCGGCTTCTTATGAGAAGTTTGGGGGTAATGAACTGACAGGCATCATTAAACATGAGTTGTGTCATTACCATCTTCACCTCGAAGGAAAAGGATATAAACATCGAGACAAGGATTTCCGAGAGCTGTTGCAAGAGACAGGATCTCCACGGTTCTGTTCTCTCCTCGCAGAGAAACGCCGGAAAACAAATGGCTTTCATCTATATGAATGCATATCCTGTAAAACGGAATTTCCGAGAAGGATCCGTATGAACACCGCCAAGTATAGATGCGGACGCTGCAGCGGAAAGTTGCAGATGAAAAGAGAAA